>CAIYTF010000109.1 GCA_903929035.1 uncultured Ignavibacteriales bacterium | reverse complement strand
CCTTTGGGACAAATTCAAGAACAGGCTGAGTAGTTACTATATTTGTATGTTTTAATGAAACAATATAATAGACAAAGAAAAATTAGATGAGTTCACTCAAAAAAAAATCTCTTTCTTTTAAAAAGGGTAACTGTTTAGGTCGTATTAGAGAAATCAAAATTGGAAGAAGAGAAAACATTGGAAGAAGAGAAAACATTGGATAGTTCTTCGAAAATATTGAATTTGTTTTTTCTTAAAGTAGGAAAGATACCTTTCTATACAGCCTAAACTTATGCTCCGTGAAAAGCGCGAAAACAACCTGATTTGTTTTGATTTAGCTTTACTTGAAATTGTTGTCAATACTTTTACGCTGTTTCCATATTGTGCCGGAACATCAACCTCTTCCGGAAAATCGCTGTATTGCATCTGACCTCAACTTGGACATTTTCCTTTTCGGTTTTGGTGTTCTGTCTCTAATTATGGCTTTAGCCCCATTTTGCATAACGTGAGTTATTAATTAACAAATTTTCGGGAGTGTAAAGAAAAACGTGCTTCCTTTGCCATCTTCGCTTTCAACCCATATTTTACCGCTGTGCTTTTCGACAAATTCTTTACAGAGCAATAAGCCCAAACCTGTGCTGGGTTCATTATCGGTTCCGGTGGTTCCCACATTTTCACCTATTTTGAACAGCTTATCGACAGTATCTGCAGGAATACCAACGCCGGTATCTGTTACCGAAATTTCAATCATCCCATCTTCTACTTCTCTTGCTTTGCCGATAACTTTTCCACCATTACTTGTAAATTTTACAGCGTTAGAAAGTAAATTTCTGAGGACGGAATCAATCATATTTTCATCCGCGAAAATTTTATAAGTTTCCGGAATTTCATTGATAATAGTAATTCCCTTTTGCAATGCTCTTTGTTTGATAGATTCTTTGCTTTCCAAATAAACATCAAGCAGGCAGAGTTCAACTGGAGTAAACGGGATTAAGCCTTTTTGGAATTGCGCCCATTCTAATAAATTTTCTATTAATTTATATACATTTACTATCGATGTATGCAATGAGCTGCTGAATTTAGCTATTTCAGCTGAAGAGAATGAATCACTTTCGGATGCCATAATTTCCGATAAACCAAGCAAACCGGTGAACGGGCTTCTTAAATCGTGCGCGATAATTGAGAATAATTTATCCTTGGAAGCATTGAGTTCTTGCAGCTGGCTGTTTTTTACACTGATTTCTTCAGAATTTAGAGCAATAATTTGTTCGTTTTTTAATCTAATTTCTTCTTCAGCCTGTTTGCGCGTTAATGCCTCGCCCAGATGCACGGCTATGCTTTCCAACTGTTCAATCGCGGCAAGAGAAAAACGCCCTTTTCCGCGGTCATTAAATTGCAGCAATCCAACAATCTTTTCTTTCATACGGATGGGCACAAGTGCCACAGAGGCATATCCTTGGTGAATACATACATTCCGGGGATGATGACGCGGATCCTGATCGGCAGGAACTTTAAGAAAAGGAAATGAATCGTTAGTCCAACTGCTTCCGCCTCTAGTGAAGAGAGAATTAGCAGGGTCGGTCTTGCCCAAAATCACCAACCCGCAAGTACATTCCAAACTTATATTGCCGCTGCTGTCACGGCACACCCCGCCGTTTGCATCACGCTCAACTAACGTATTTTCGGACATCAAAAAACTATTTGAAAAACCTTCCTGAACCATATATGGATAATCGTCCCCCTCTTTCAGCCGAATACCCACGGCATCGAAACCCGTACCGGTCTTCAAAGCGTTAAGTACCCGCTGAATCGCACCCTGCAGAGGACCGGACTCGTTAAGAATTTGCAGCACCTCTCTACCCATCTCGCTATAAGACTCATCCCTCTTTTGCTCGGTGATGTCTTGAATCTGCAGCAAATACTCACTTATCTTTTCACGGCTGTCTTTTATTGGCGTAATAATTGTATCAATAAAGATTTGCCCTGATTTTATGGTTTGATAAAGATTTAATTTCTTTACTTTATCAAAATCAAAAACTGCCTGATAACGGATATTTTTGCCAAGTCTTAATTCATTTTTGTGCTCATCAGATATATTCGGGTCATCAAAAAGAGAAAAACCCATAAGCTCGTTTGCATCTATTACCCCGAACAATTCAATGCACGCTTGATTAACACTCACAAGCAAGCCTTTTGAATTGTAAAGTTCAATGGCGATAGGCGATTGTTCAATAAAAATACGGTGCCGTTCATTACTTTCCCGCAAATCTTCTGCTGCCTGTTTCCTATCAACAACTTTCCATACCGACTCCATAAGTAAAGAAAGCTGAATAACATCGGATTCTATATAATCTGTTTCTTTATTGCCAACTGCCACAACACCAACAATTTCAACGCCCCTGAATATTGGCACGGTTAAGTATTTATTCAAGTGGGAATGGCCTTCAGGATAACCTTTTTTAAGAGGATTCGGTGATTGAAAATCATTTACAATAATGGGTTTTCGCTGGCGGACAGCCTCTCCCCATAACCCCGTCTTATCAAGTTCGTAAACAGTATGTGCTTCTACGATAGTACATTCTTTCATTACCTCCCTTGACCAGGAATTTAATATAAATTCCTTTTTCGCCTCGCTGTAATGATATATATAGCCAATTTTACTTAGTGTTAAATCTATGGCTTCGTGGAGAGCATAATCAAGAAATTCTTGTATAGTATTTGATTCATACTGAAGAATTTCCACTAAACTCTTCAGCCTGTTTTCAGTTTGTTTAATTTGTTCCTCTGCCTTGTAGCCCTCGGTGATGTGCCCTAACCTTTGAGCAATGGCATTTATTAAGGTTTTTTCTTCTTTTAGAAATGGTCCTTCATCGCTTTCGGCTCTCTCTTCCAAATAGAATACTTCAACGCGGCCGGCTTCCTTACTATTTACCTTAATCTTGGACGATTGTTTCCATTTTGTTTCTTTGTAATTAGCGGTCTTATAATCGTCCATATCGATTACTATTCGGGCACAAGTAATATCGGGGAATTGCCATCCGGACCTTATCTCCTCGACTATTTGCTGCATCATTTCGGAAAATGAAATATTAGGAATTTCAACAATTGACGAAATCCTGTATAAGCATTGCAGCTCTTTAACCCTCTCGTTGAGATTGTATAAAAGGGTCTCTTTCTCCGCTTTCATCCGTGTCTGCTCGGTAATATCAACTACCGATAAAATGCATTGTTCTATATTTTTAGCAGCGAGTCCTTCAATGTAAACATTCATTGGCAGGCTGTCATTAAACAATAATGTTATCTCGCAGCTTACTTTGGATTTGCCGGTAAATACTTTTTTTAGAAAGAGATTAAATGCCGGTCTTGTATCGTCAGTGACAAAAAATCCAAAACGGCTGTTTATTAAACGCGAGCGTTCCTTGCCAAGCAGCTGCGCCCCCATTAGATTTAATTCAACAATATTCCCTTCTTTGGAAAGAGTAAAATAACCAAAAGGAGCGAAATCATACAATTCAGTATATTTATCGATAGTGGCTTTCGCGGTCTTTGAGGCAGCTTCGGCACGCTCCTTTTCCACCCTGAATTCATCGTTCATAAGTTCAAGCTCGGTTTTTTGCACCTGCAGTTCCTGAACAAGTTTCATAGCAGACTCAGTAAGCCGGGAAACTATTTGGGCAGCCCCCTTTTTCCGCATCTCTTCTGCTTCCTCGCGGAGGTTCGCCGATTCTGATTCACTATCAATATGTT
This sequence comes from uncultured Ignavibacteriales bacterium, assembly GCA_903929035.1. Classification (GTDB taxonomy): domain Bacteria; phylum Bacteroidota; class Ignavibacteria; order Ignavibacteriales; family Ignavibacteriaceae; genus CAIYTF01. The sequence goes on along the minus strand of CAIYTF010000109.1, from coordinate 30,460 downwards.
CCATAGCTGCTTCCTATTCTAAACTTAATTAATTTAATCGATAACACACGGGGAATTTATTTTCGCGGCTAACACCGCCACCAAAAAAACTTTCCATATAGTTTTCTAATATGCATTTTTTTCTTTGCATAATTCTAAAATAAAATATATTACTCCAAATAAAAAAACTTTTTTGCGGTAACTAATCATCCTGATAGTTTAGCTGAAAAAATAACTCCCCTAAAAAAGCATTTTTTCAATTTCTTGCTTTCTATAAACCGCCTGCTGAATTTTTCGGAGATATTCTCCTATTTTCTCGTCTCGAGAATTTTCGGCAATCATTGCTTTCAACAAGGTTACTTCTTGATCAATCAGCAGTTGTTTGACCCGTTTAATGGTATCTTTGGTAATTCGAATCAGTCTCTCGGTATCATCCGGCGTTGGCGTATATTCTTCCCATTTTGCGCTTACCACGTAATTTGAGGATGCAATAGAAGTAAGATATTCTACCAGTTCCGGATTCTCAATTTTATCTACTAAAGCACCAAGCGAGGTATCCTGACCATTTTCTTGCGCGGTATATATAATGTTAACAATTTGTTTCGCATCGCTGCTGCTTAGTTCATCAATGGAAATGTGTTTCTTTATAAGTGAAGTAGTGTATTTGTTGCCTTCGCATAAAATACGCAGGAGTTCTTTTTCCAGAGGAGCAAATCGAGCAGCCGCTGAAACAGTAACTGACTTCGCGGCAACAGCTTTGCTTGGAGCTGCATTTTGACGCGCCGATTTTGGTTTCGAATCAGATTTCCTGATAATTTCAGATAGTTCGTCTTCAAGAAGTTTTTCGCGTAAAGAAAACCGTTCGGACATCGAGCGGATAAGCATCGCCTGCTTTAGCGGGTCTTCCAAAAGCGCGAGCGGACGCAGTAATTCACGAATCACCTCGCCTGACTTCTGCGGATCGTTAAATGCCCCTTTGTTAAAATAATATGCTGTTTGAAATTCGAGAAAATTTGTTGCCGTGCTTAGTTTATTAAGTAAGGCATCTTTCCCGTGCTTATTGATAAAGGAATCAGGGTCTTCGTTATCACCAAGCGAGCCAACGAGGATGTTCATATTGCGTTTGAGGAGTATTTCTACACTCCTCATAGATGCCTTTACGCCCGCTTCATCAGCATCAAAAAGGGCAGTAATATTTTTTGTATAGCGCGAGAGCAAAACAGTTTGGTCATTGGTGAGTGCTGTACCGGAAACAGCAATAACATTTTTCACCCCGTTTTGGAAAAGCGATAGCAAATCCATATATCCTTCAACCATTATGGCGCGATCATTTTTACGAATGTCATCCTTTGAAAGCGAAAGCCCGTAAAGCACCTTGCCTTTTGTATAAACAGCGGACTCTGGTGAATTCATATATTTAGCAGCATTTGTGCCTTCCTCTAATGTACGTCCCGCGAAAGCAATAACTCTGCCGTTAGGCGAAAATATCGGGAAAATAATTCTTCCGGCAAATCGGTCATAAAGTGCCCCCGAATCATTTTTAATAATCAAGCCGAGTTTGATTGCAAGTTCAAGTTTTTCCGGTGTTTTGGAAAAAAGATTACTCAAATATTGCCTGTCACTTGGAGCATACCCCAATCCAAAACCGCGCAGGGTATTCGTTTTGAGATTGCGTTTTTCAAAATAATCGCGCGCGTGACTTGCTGCAGGAGAAGAATGAAGGTTATTCAGAAATTGCCTTGCCACTTCCTCGTTGAGATCGAACATAAGTTCTTTTTCAGACTGCGGCAAAGCATTGCCCTGCTGTTCGTACTGAATCGAAATTGAATTTTCTTTCGCTATTTCAATGACTGCTTCAATATAGGAGATTTTCTTAAAATCCATAAGAAACTTGAAAACATTTCCGCCAACGTGGCAGCCGAAGCAATAGAAAATCTGTTTATCCTGATTAACACTGAATGACGGTGTTTTTTCGGAATGGAAAGGGCATACGCCCCATAGCTGTTTACCTTTTTTACGGAGCGGTACATATTGCCCAACCAAATCAGCAATATCCTGGCTTTGCCGGACAATCTCAATGGTTTCTTCGGGAATTCTCATTTATGTTCTATCGAAATATGTTTAGTCGGGTAAAATCTAAGACTGTAAAGTTACAAATATTTGTCAATTAATTTGTAAATTTCATTATAATATTTTAATCACTATTCTAACACCGGAAGACTATGAAAAGATTATTGATTTTCGCCGCGTTATTTGCATTTTACTTTATCGGCTGCAAGAAAAAAGACGAGAAAGCAATGCTTGCTGTCGCTGCTGAATGTATAAAAAAACAGGATGCTGCCGGTTCTATTGCAGCTTATGAAGACTTTCTGAAAGAATTTCCAAATGGCGAGAATACTTCTATTGTTCTATATAATCTCGGCAGAATCTATCAGGACAAAATGGTTCTCGCGCTTGATATGGAACAGTCCGACCGCAAAGCTATAGAATACTATCAACAAATAGTCGAGAAGTTCCCTAAATCCTCTCAAGCACCCGCCGCCTTGTTTAACATAGGCTTTTTGGAGGCAAACGAGCTGAAGAACTTTGATGAAGCAAAAAAAGCATACGAGCGATTCATTCGCGACTACCCGAATGACCCGCTTGTTTCAAGCGCGAAAAGTGAAATAGATAACCTCGGTGTTTCGCCGGAAGAAATTATCCGCAGAAAAACGGCTGAAGCCGAATAATGGAGAAAGAAGTACAGAACGACTACCGGAAATATCTTGACCCCGCGGTTGTTTCGCGGCTAGCTTCGCTTGAACTGAAATCTAAATATATTGTCGAAGGGTTTATGCTTGGTTTACACCGTAGCCCCTATCACGGATTTAGTATCGAGTTCAGCCAGCATAGACCTTATATGCAGGGCGATGCTCCAAAGGACATTGACTGGAAAGTGTATGGCAAAACAGACCGCTATTTCGTTAAGCAGTATGAAGAAGAAACAAACCTGAAAGTGCACATCCTGATGGATTGCAGCCACTCTATGAGTTTCGCGTATAATAACCGGATACCCAAATTTGAATACGGTGCAATGCTCGCGGCAGCATTAGCCTATTTGAGTATTCATCAAAAAGACGCGGCAGGCATCACGTTATACGCGTCTGAAATTATCAAATCTCTCCTGCCGCGTGCCTCCGGCATTTATCTGAATGAATTGCTGAAAGCAATTGCAAATGCCAAAGTTGAGGGCAAAACAAATTCGGGAAAGTGCCTTTCCCTGATTGCCGAAAAGATAAATCGGCGCGGATTGGTTATTATTATTTCGGATTTTTTCGATGACCCGGCAAGCACGATCAGCGCGTTAAAACATTTCCGGTTTACACGCGATGAAGTAATAGTATTTCAGATTCTCGACCCGATTGAAATGAGTTTTGCTTTCGGCGGAGATGCAACATTTGTTGATATGGAATCCGGTGAAGAAATGCACACGCGACCGTATCACCTGCAAAAAGTATATGGCGATGCAATGCAAGAGTTCACCGGCAAACTGAAAAAAGAATGCCTCGCCGGCGGAATTGAATATAATTTAATTAATACTGAAATGCCGTTTGATAAAGCATTATTTTCCTATTTGCAAAAGCGGTCGCGATTGGGATAGGACAAACTTAAATGCTTTTGAAAGTGCCGTGTTAGCTGCCCTAAAAACAGTTAAGTTCTTCTAAAGAAATAACATATAACTTCTAAATCTAACCTTCGCGGTCTTCGCGTGAGAAAATGTTATTTCTGAACGAGTCCTTACTTCATTACAACTTCATCAACCGCATCGCGTACATCAATCAGCGATTTAATATTTTCTTTTAATTGGAGCGCGTGTTTGCCTGCTGTTATTGCAAGTGACGGGTTAAGTGTATGCTGTTTCTTCGATATATCTTCAAGGTTGCCGTGATCGGATACGACTAATAGTGTCATATCAGTCGGCAATGCAGCAATTACCTCAAATAGAAAATTATCTATCATTCGAAATATCGCGAGAAATTCATCGGCAATTCTGCCGTGTCCAATATAGTCTGTCAGGAAATATTCATAGAGTGTAAAATCGTTTTTGAGCGCGATTCGTACAAGTCGGCGCGCGGCAGACTCCGGTGTTATCACGGGAATTTTATAGCCAAGTTTTCTATTCCACCGCTCGCCCGTTATTTCGGCAGTGAGAGCATTTGCCCTGCGGACATCATTCACTGTATTTAGTTTGTATCCTGCTGACCGATAGCTTAGCGAAGTTGTGCTTACGCGGGTCTTACCGCTTTTCAGATAATCAAAAAAAACTTTCGGATATGCATTGGCAAAAAATACTTTCTTGCCTTTGCTGCTTAACACTTTAAATATATTTTGTTCTTGAATGAGCGGGATCGTAGTTGAAAAAGGAAATGGTCCAAAGTGCTTCCCGATAAAAGCAGCGGCATTAAATCCGCAAAAAATGGTTGTCTGCCCCGTGCCGCTTTGCGGAGTACCCTCCACGCCAAGCAGCGCGTCAACAGGGAAAAGATACTTCCCATCCCGTTCCATCGCGGCATTTTCTAACGAGGGCAGCGCGCCAAAGTGCCCTGTAAATGTTTTAAAGCTATGTGTAAAAAAAGGATTATTGATTATATCCGCTTCCCCAATGCCAATACCGTCAACAAAAATCATTAGAACTTTAGACACAGGATTTACTTTTGCCTGCTGTCTATTATAATCGTTACGGGACCATCATTGATAATCTCAACCTGCATCATCGCGCCGAATATTCCGGTCTTTACTTTATTCTCGCCAATCCGTTCCTGCATTCGCGCAATGAATGCCTCATAGAGCGGGATTGCTTCTTCAGGGCGTGCCGCGAGAATGAAACTGGGCCTGTTTCCTTTTCGTGCATCGCCATAGAGAGTGAATTGCGAAATAATTAACGCCTCCCCGTAAATATCCAATAGAGAAAGATTCATCTTTCCTTCCGAATCTTCAAACACCCGCGAACCGGCACATTTATCCGCGAGAAATTTTACATCATCAAGAGTGTCACCCTGTTTAATGCCAAGCAGAATAACAAAGCCCTGCATAATCTTCGCGGAGTAGCCCTGTGCTTCGATAGTGACTCCGCCTTGTTTCACGCGCTGGATAACCGCTCTCATTGTTTCACTCCCCTGATAACTCTTTCAATACTTTGCAAATCCTTATATACTGCAATGTCCGTAAAATTATTTTCACGCATCAGTTCCATAATTGTTTCGGTCTGATCTCGTGCCATTTCAAAAAACAAAATTCCCCGCGGATTCAAAAGCTTTTCAGCAAGTGTAATAATTCTCCGGTAAAATGTAAAGCCATCCGCGTAATCGGTAACTGCAATTGAAGGCTCATATTTAACTATTTCTTCCTGCAGTGCCGCGTAGTCGGCTTGTTTTACATACGGTGGATTTGATACAATTATATCGAACTGTCCTAAATCGGCACAGTCTTCATTCAGCACATCCTTTTTCTTGAATGAAATTCTTTCAGAAAGTATATGTGCTTTGGCATTTTCCACGGCAAGAGATAAGGCATCTTCGCTAATATCTATCGCGGTAATAGACGAGTTTTCCAGATTCGCGCAGAGGCTTATAACAATATTTCCCGAACCGCATCCAATGTCTAATATCCGTGCATCTGGAAATGATACCGCGGCTTCAAGACATTTTTCAACAAGCAGTTCTGTCTCGGGGCGCGGAATGAGTGCCCCTTTCGCGGTCTTAAATTTCAGCCCGTAAAATTCTACATCTCCTACAAGATATTGCAGCGGCACCCTTTCACCGCGCTGTTTCACGAATTCTCGATATGCTGTCAGTTCAGTCTCTTTCACCGGCTTATCAAACATAAGATATAGGTCTAGTCTCCGGCAAAGAAGCGTATGGGAAAGCAAAAGTTCGGCATTCAAACGCGGCGATTCAATCTGCTTCTTCTCAAAGTAGCCGGTGGTTAGTTGTAATAATTCTAATACAGTGTGCATTCAATTGGTAATCTATTATAAAAACAGGACAGTCAAATATAAATAAAATCGTAAATTGATATGCTATTTATTATATACCTTATGTTGCTAATGACATTTATAAATCCGAGAGACATTCGAAAAATTTTGTTGATAAAACTAAAGGGAATTGGCGATGTTGTTTTATCTACAATCGTGTTTGATAACTTACGCGAAACTTTCCCTGATGCTGCAATTGACTTTCTGACTGAGCCTCCAAGCCTGCCCCTTTTAGAACCGCTCCCGTTTATTAACCAAGTTATTCTTTTCAGGAAGAAAGAACCTGCATCCGCGTTGAAATTGATTTGGGAAGTAATGAAGCAGCGGTATGATTTGGTCATTGATATGTATTCCAATCCCCGCACCGCGTTAGTAACTTATTTGAGCGGCGCGCGTTATAGGGCGGGATTCCCTTATCGCGGAAGAGCATACTCCTATAATTTGCAGGGACCAATAGAGCGGGGCAGTATGCACGCGGCATTACTTCATTTGGAGTTATTAAAATATATAGGAATTCCCGCGGACAAAAAAAAATTATATTTCGGACTGACAGATAAAGATATTGATTTTGCCCGGAACTTCTTTTTTAGTATTTTTGCACCAGAAGACAAAGTGATCGCGATCAGTCCAAGCGGCGGCTGGGATTCTAAAAAATGTGAAGCGGATAAGTTTGTTGAGTTTGCCCTGCATATCAGACAGGCTTTTAAAGTGAAATTTCTATTAGTATGGGGTCCCGGCGACAAGGAAGACGCGGAAACTATATCGCGCGGACTTGGCGTGGATGCTGTACTTTCCCCTAATTCCACCATTCGTGAAATGGGTGCGCTTATGAAAAACTGCATCGCGGTTATTGCAAATGACAGCGGTCCTATGCATATAGGTGCTGCGCTTGGAGTACCGGTTTTGAGCATTCACGGACCGACCATTCCCCAATTTCAAGGTCCATTTGGGGATAAAAATATGTTTGTCCGATTTGATGAATTAGACTGCATTGGCTGCAATTTGCTGAACTGTCCAAAAAAGCACGAATGCTTTCGCGGTCTTACACGGGAGCGTATGCTTGAGTTGTTTAATCAATTACTTGTAAATTATAATATTATATTGCCCATAAATGAAAAACGCAGAGATATTTTTTAAAAACCGTTTACTGAAATTCCTCCTCATAAGTGCAAAGCAAAACCAAAACTTGCCGCTGCCGGAAATTACACGGCAGACGAAAGTGCTGTTCATACGTCTAAACAGAATTGGCGATGCTTTAGTTACTACCCCTCTGATTACTGCCATTAAAGAAAAAACAGGATGTATTATTGACATCCTTGCCGATGAAAAAAACTACTTTGTATTCAGAAATCATCCGGCACACCGAAAGCTCTTTGTATATGAAAAAGGCGTGAAGCCTACGCGCGAACTGATCGCGCGGTTAAATCAGGAAAACTATGATATAATAGTCGATACGCACGATGATGTTTCTTTCACGGTAAGTTTGCTATGTAGACTCATACAGTCACCATATAAGTTTGCGTTGCAAAAAGAGAACGCGGGATTGTTTTCGCACACGATTGAAAAGCCCAACCCTGAAACAATGCACGTGGTGGAGCGAGTGCTGAAGATGAGTACTTTGTTTGGTTTTGAAGCTGATACTGAAACTGCCCGCGTAGTTTATGAACCGGAAGAAGAATCCAAACAAAAAGTGAAAGATTTCTTTCATTCCCGCTTTCCTGAAAGTAAATTTATTGTCGGCGTTAATATCTCCGCGGGAAGTGAAGCCCGCTTTTGGGGAACTGATAAATACAGAAAACTTATACTTGAACTGAAGAAAGATAATTTTGACGTTGTACTGCTTGCAACAACGCGCGATTTGAAACACGCTTTTAGAATAACCGATGAACGCGACAAGATATTCTATACACCAAAGTTTGATGAATTTGTCGCGGTGATGCAGCACCTGAACATATTATTCTCACCTGACACATCAACCGTGCATCTCGCGTCAATATATTCTGTCCCCGTGTTCGGGCTGTATGTAAAATATAACACCAACGATATGATTTGGTCTCCCTATGGTTCAAAATTTGACGGAATAATTACCAATGCGCCTACATTAATGGGCATACCTTTTGATGAAGTGTATTCCAAGTTTAGAGAATTTTTACGGTTAAATTCTGTAACTGTTTAGGTTAAAAAAACGAGTATGTTTTGTTTATTGACCTAAACAATTACAATTTTTATATGAAATATACCGGTTTTATTCTCGCTGCATTTTTTTGTTTTCTAATGATGAATTCAAAACTAACTGCTCAAAAGAAATATTATTTCTATACCGGTAAAGAGTATGGCAGCGAATCATTATTAAACCCTTTAACGGTTATTATAAATGGCGGATTTGACATTACTCAACTACAATCGGTTTCAAATCGTTTGGGTGACCACCTGTACGGTAGAATGTTTCATAATGTACTCCTGAATCTCGGTGATCCGTTCCCGCGGATAAAATACTATGGTACATCTAAATTTATTAAGGAACTGTTCCCAACTGCAATGTCAAAAGAAACAGCTCCCTGGATACCAAATTATCAACTGCATCTAATGGGGTGCGGTATGCTCTCAACTGCAGTCCGAGAGTGGTATGACCTGCATAATTTTCCATACCCCTGGCTAATGTCCGCGACAACACTTATGACTATGCATCTACTGAATGAAACGATGGAAACAGGTCCTTACGAGGGATATAGTGTTGATGAAATAGCGGATATCTATCTTTTCGATTTAGGCGGGATCATTCTCTTTAGCTTTGATGGAATAAATGAATTTTTTAGCGAGAAACTGAATCTATCGGATTGGTCTCTTCAAGCCTCGGTTTCTTCTCCTTCCTACAGAATAAATGCCGGTCAATTCTTTTCAATTAAATGGAAACTGCCGTTCTCTGAAGATTACTCGTTTTTTAACCGCTTCGGTATGGGTGCTTTATTTGGTCTTTCAAAAAAACTTGAAAATATGGATAATTTTTCAGTTGGAATAGGGTTTAGAACAAAACACCTTGTTGATTTAAATCCGGAATTAAGAGAAAGGACAATTGAAACAAGCTGGCAGGCTGGTGCTTTCTGGGACAGAAAAAATTCGCTATTAGGCTCAATTATTTTTTGCGGTATAAAAGAGTATTTTTGTTCAATTGATGTTTATCCGGGTGTACTAAAATATGGTACATTCTCTCCGGGAGTATGGAGTATTATCGGGAGTAACGGAAACCTCACGATGGGAATTTCAACAAAGTATTTCCTGGGTATTGGAGCTGCAAACTATCATTAAGTCCTTGTAAAGAAATAACCTTTACATCTTCAAAATCTAACCTTTGCGGTCTTCGCGCGAGAAAGTGTTAAGGGTATTTATGAACAAGCCCTAAGCACACTATTACGCCAATTCCGGTTGTCCTGATTCCTTATTATTAGGGATGGTAAAAAAAATAACTTTCTCATATTAATAAAGCCAACAAACTCTTCGTGCCATTTACAGGAATAGCCGGAACTACCTCTCCACCATCATTCTGTTCACTCGTCACTATTCATTCTACCTCTCCCCCATTGTTGTCATCACTATCCGTGTCTCGGCACGCATTTTCATATTCGTCATCTTTTTCATACCGCGGGTTGAATTGACTGCCTCTTTAAGGTCGCCTATGATTACAGCTAAATCATCAATATGCTTTGTTTCCAGCTTATCAAACTCGGCGGTTTGCGCGTTTACCTGCAAAACTTCCGCACCAAACGGTGCTGCGCATATAAAAGTGCCCAATGCCCCCTGCGGATTGAACCATTTATTTACTTTTGCCTCATCAATAAATAAATCATCAAGCAGCAGTACGCGCGCGCCATCGGCTTGGTGATAGATTAGGCGGATATGACACGGCAAATTTACGCGCAGGAATACACGCATAGAATCATTTTCATTAAATATAATATTGTCAGCCCCTTTATTGGTCATAACTTCCACGCGGAGACCGCCGTCAATGATTTCACCCTGCGCGAAAATCTTTTGGTCAATAAGAGCTTCTTGGTAATTTTGAGGCTTCAAACTCATTCCGGCTGTTTCCAATATTTTTTTGTCAAAGGAAAACTCAACACCGGCAATTATCTTGTTCTCGGCAGTACTTACGCAGCGGGCTTTGCAGACAACTTTATCACCCTGCTCCCAGAACGACCCTGAAACAATATGCCCGCAAACTTGATCCGGTTTCTGTCCGCTGCTCAATACTAAAGTTTGCTCTATACTATTTTGATTCAGTTTAATAATATCCCAGCCAAGTTTAACAGCAAAAGATTGCTCCAAAGATTCTCTGCAATATCTTGAAAACGAACCCGACATACGGGTATCCGCGTAAACAAACGGATCAACCATTACTTTTTTAAGCCCGTGACCGATCTTTTCATCCAAACAATGCACGATATACCAGATAACATCTTCAATTGTTTTTATGGGACGGTTAACGATTCGTGCAATACTCTCGTTAATGCCGCCAATAGACGGCGGGAATTCCTGAATATTCTGCTTTTGTTCCGATTCCTCTAACATTAGCACGGCATCTGTTGAAAGTGCTTTTCGGATAGCAGCCATCTCATCATATTGGGAATAAAGCGAAAGACAGGAAAGGTATTCTTTCAGAGCCGCTTCATTATTATTATCCTGCTCAAGTTTTTTCCCCGCGGCAGTTTTATTTTTAATCTCAAGTGCCAGCTGATTTATGTTATCAGTATAAGAATTAATTAGGTTTTCTCTTTCGGCATAAACTAAAGCATAATACTGTTCTTCATCCTCGTCATAGTAAGGTGCTTTTTCCTGCAAGCCTGTAACGTGAAGCGTTGAACGCGATTGCGTTACATTTGAAAAATATTCCGATACTCGTGCATCGGACTCCTCCTTTTTTGAAGTAATATTATTCGATATAGTAACCAGTACTTTTTCAGCTAAATTACCGCGGGCGATTTCCAAAGCCATTGCCCGTGCTTTTATTTTATCCACCGAATCCGTTACCTTACAAATACCAAAGCCGGTTATGTAAGTTGAAGTTGGGAAACCTACCGAAATACCGCCGCCGGATACCCAATCCGGCTGTGCCCAAATGCTTGATGAAAGACTGATAAACATCAAGATAAATATCATTGATCTATCTCCCGACACCATTTAACTGGAATGCCGACCAAAAATATGGATGCGAAAATAATGGGGACTGCATAGTATCCATCTGCGCTTTCTGCAGTGCTTCACCCCTCGAAAAATTATTACTCAAGTAAAAATAAAGCCGCTCCATCAAAAAAGAAGTTGCCGCGTCATCAACCTTCCATAAACTTGCAATAACACCGGGTGAACCGGCATAGAGGAATCCGCGGACCAAGCCTATCAAGTCATCATTCTTTTTTACTTTCGCCAATCCGGATTCACACGCCGATAGCACCACGAGATTGCACTTGCTAAGTTTCAAGTTATACAATTCACGCAGTTCAAGATTCCCATCTTCATTATTCCCAGCCGTAAGAAGCAGCCTTGAAAGCAGCGGATAGTCGCCATTAAAAACCCCGTGACAGGCAAAGTGAATAATCGAATAATTAGAAATTAGGTCTTTAACTTTTCGCTCTTGGGCATCTGCCCCGATAAAAACCGATGATTTTGGGAAATATGAAGCTATCATATTTACTTCAGCCTCTGCACCCGGTAAAGGAGAGGCAATATCACCGCAATCCGGATTTCCAAAAGCAAGTACATTCCTGCTGCTTTCCGATTTTATATTTTTTAATATCAATTGAATGGCACTCGCGTTGGGCAACACGGAAACAGAATTCGTTTCAATAAGATATTTTTTCTGCTTATTCATTAGCGAACTGAAAGGAATGGCGTGCAAAGCACCGCTCGGAACAATCAACAATTTTTTGTTTACAATATCTTTTTCAACAGGCGCGATCAGATAATTATATAACTGCCAGCTCAGCCCTATATTTTGCTCGATCTTTTTTTTATTTTCAGACTGTCCAAGAGTCTTGAACCCGCGCGACATATCGGACGTATCTCCCTTGTTTTGCAGCACCATCCGGTAAGTTTCGCACATTTCAGCTATTGTTTTCTCATCCAAAGGAATTGAAATAACGCGGGAATCCGAATTGGTAATATAGAATAAATAAGTGCGGTTTCGCGATACATAATAGTTTAATAAAACTTCATCCTCCGCAAGGGATGTTGCAATTCCTTTAATACTTAACACGTTTACATCAGGCGAAAGCAATCCTGCCGTCTTTGTATTGGTTTTCTTGAGAGAGTTAATATATTCGTTGTATTGCTGCTGTTCTTTCAAAACATCCCTTGTTGTATCTTGCACGACATCAATATCCCTGCGGCGCGAATACGGATTAATCTCACCTGCATTTGCCATCACCTGATTTTTTTTTCTCTTCATAGTCTTGCTAATATGCTGAACAACTTCCGCTGTATCAACCTGTGTCTCAGGTATGTTGAAAAATACTTTCGAGCCGATTTCAGAAACAAATGCCTGTGAACGGGAATTTTCACACGCGTCAAATGCCCCTTTCATATATTCATCGTCATTTGTCTTTTCATACAAATGAAGCGCGATTTCAATGAGAACCTTATAGCAATCGACAGATTTCAAAAATTGGGTTGACTCGCCTTGGTAAGTAAAAACATCAGCAAAATTTGCCTTATTATATTCCACCGCGCGCTGCGCCTGACTATAAGCAAGCTTTATTTTCCTGAAATCGGCATACGTCTGTCCTTCATAAAAATTTACCTCGGCAAGCAAACTAATCGTTAAAGTCAAAAGGTAAGGATATTGAACTTTTAACGATGCAAGTGAATCAATATTAGGATTCGATCTATCAGTTAGAAGATTAAAACAATTCCCGATGTAAGTCCTTGACGAATCAAACTCATTCGTATTCAAAAAGACTAAAGCCATTTTTAGATTCTGATAATATCGGTCAACCTTACTGCCATTTCGCTCAACGGCTTCGCGGACAACACGAAAAAGACCGAGTGCTTTCCTGAGACTGTCACACTGTAAATATACATCCGCGATGCTCCCCGCGAGATTAATCTTTGCGCCGCTGAAAGCATTGCGCTCTGCAAGCAGCAAAGCTTCGCTGTAATAATCTAAGCTCTGTTCTGTATTTCCTTTTTCAGACTCGAAAGCGGCAAGGGACTCATATATCTGCATCTTTTTGAATGGTTCGGTTAATATATTCAGGGTGGCGCGTAATGAGTCAAACATTTCCGATGCTTGCCGCGTGTACCCTTTCGAACGAAAAGCATCGGCTAACCGAATATAAAACAGGGCTGTGTAAGAAGAAAAATTCATCTCCTTTGCTATACGCTGTCCCTCTTTAAATTGGGTAATAGCACTATCCGGCTTATCGTTTCGAAGAAAGAGGATACCTTCATTCAGATTCGCGAGGATAAGAAATTCCTTGATTCTTGCTGATGTATCGGAAATAAGAGAAACTTGCGTTTTCAGCAAGCCAAATGTCTCGCTGCCTTCGGGTACTTTCCCTAATGCCGTTTGACATAATCCAAGGTTATTCAACAGCGAGAGCCGCTCTATAGGCTTGAGTAAATTTAGTGATGGCAGCTGTTTTAAATACAGTTTTTCCGCTTCCATATACTCCCCGCGTATTGCCAGAATATCTCCTTTCAGTGAAACCAAAGCGGACCTCAAATCACCGGAAATTGTTGAGCTGGTGTATCTTCGTTCGAGTATGTTAAATGCCCAAGCGGATTGCGCGACCATAAAATTTTCTAAGCATTTCTTTATATACATTTGATAAACATTAAACAACAAAGTTCCTGTCGTATCACGCGATGTTTCAAGATATACAATGGTTGATTGCAGGCTGTCAATTGCAGCATTAATATTATAAAGACGGGACTCCATTACAAAACGCGATATAACATAATCGAAAGCAATGGAATCATAAGGCGAAAAAAGATAGTTATCACGCAGGCTTGTAAACAAACGATCAAATTCATTCCCTTTAGGAGAATTGAGAAACTTGGCTGAATAAGTTATAATATCCCTGTAGCTTGGACGATAGCCAAAATCATTCATCAACAAGTAAACTTCCTCGATATCGCCACGGGTTAAGTATGACTCTGAAAGAAACCGCAGAATTGCTTTTATCTCGTTTACATTTACCGTATCATCAGCGTGAACAAGTTTCAACGCCGGCTTAAGCGCGTCAGTAATACCTGCCGTCTGATTAGCCGTTTTTAGTATCTGCCCTGAAAGCGCGTAAGCACGTAACTTCGGTGTTAAAGAAAGCGAATCATCCGGCGTAATGATTATTCGATGCAATATAGCCAGCACGCGTCCGGAATTTGTCACCTGTTTAGTCCGTGAATCCCGTTTCTGTAAACCACTGGCTATATCAAGGAGTATCCAATTGCGCTCCTGTATGTAATCAGCCATCAATGCCAAAAGTGAATGTTTTTGTGCAAATAGTTCCGCTGTCTGCCGAATCGAATCAGCACTCCTGTCCTGCCCGGCCCTAAATAAAGACATCTCCAAATAATGGCAGGCTGTTACTAATTGAGAATCGAGCTTTGCATTCTCAAAATCCCTCAATAGCTCAGGCATATTTGTAATTACAGAATCATAAACTTCTGTTTCATAGAAATTATTAACTTTTTCCCATTTTACACTTAGAGACTGCGGTAATACTGCTGAAGATAAAATGAAGACCAATATAATTAATCTCATTAACCGTGAACGAATCCGGATGATATTCATAACCCACCTAAAGCTGCTTTATTTTTAATGAATAACCTTGTTTATATTCTTCTGAAAATTTTCGGATTTCCTGCTTAGCTTCTTCTTCGGTATTCAAGATACATAAAACAAGATCAAATTCGCTGCCGTTCGCTTTTGGATTAATTATAACGGATGACTTATAACCGCGTTGGTTAAAATACCTCCGCTGCTCATAAGCAGTTTTCATATCATCGAAAGTTTTAACAATAACAGCAAACCTTTGCCTATCTTTTGCCGTGGAGGCAATAGCGGTAGTATTTATTGAAGTACTGAGAATCGCGAATTCCGTGCGCCGATTTTTTTGCCTGTTTTCTTCTGTTGTATTTGCAGCAATCGGATACGAGCTGCCATATCCGCGAACCGTGAACCGTGCTTTATCAATACCGTTTTTTGCCATAAAATCGCGTATTGATGTTGCGCGTTCCATTGATAATTGAATATTCCGCTCATCTGTTCCTGTTGAATCAGTATAACCTGTAATCTCTATTCTAAGTTCAGGCGAATTTTTTAGATAATCTATCATTTCATAAAGATTTTTTTCTGCATCCTTTCGAATGGTTGCCTGATTTGGGTCAAAATATACATTATAAAGAGTGATTACCTTAGGTTTCTCTGTCAGTAGCGCGTATAGACCATTTCCACGCGGTTCAAATGAAATGGTTAAATCCTTGGCATTAAACCGGGAGGGTATTGCTTCCATTGTATTTTCCCGCGCGTAATAAATTCCGGCAGTTGAGGGATCTATTAATTTATTAGTAACCCATTCTTTGCGGATAGGAATTGTTACTGAAAGGCTGTCGGATGTACGCGTACCAAGCGATGTATCCACGTTATAAGCCGGCTCGAGGAGCTTATACTTTTTGCTTAGTTCCGAGGAATAGACTCCGCTAAGCGGCGGTTTCTCCTGGGAGCTGCCAATAAATCCAATAGAAGCCCCGTTATAAAAAACTGTTTTCCGCGGGTTTTCAGCAGGTAACAAGAAAGATTTTGCCTTAAGTGACTGCTGTATTTCCGGTGTGCTGTTCTCGAATACTTCCTTTCCTTTTGCAAAATTTTGATTATTGTATTCATACTCTATCTTTTTACCGCGATACTTTGGGTCTGATGCGAATACCTGCGATGTAGCAGCTAATGTATCAGCTACGACTGCAGCCTTTTCAAACTGTTTTGTGGATTCATACAATTCAATCAGTTTAATATAGCCGTTAGCCTTAATATCCGGCTCTGCCGTATTCCCAATCAGCTCCTTGAATAATGTCTCTGACTGTGTATAATTTTTTTTAGATAGGTTGATATCCGCCAGCTCGTATGTCGCGTCATTCGCGTACTTGGAGTTCTTGTATTGCTGATTGAGAGTGGTATAGTCCTCCACGGCTTTATCGAGATTTTTCATTTTTTTATTCAGGTCTGCGCGGCGATACAAACTTTCAGTGGCATAATCAGTTCCTTCATTCTCAGCTATAATTCGGGTATATTCATCATAAGCCACCTTGTAATTACCCTCAACCACTAATTGGTTTGCATAACTGATACTCGATTTGGCTTTAATGTTATTAACTGTTGAGCTGTGTGAAAGGCTCTGATATAAATTTTTTGCGCCTTGATAGTCCTTTGCCATCTCAAGTAATTTTGCTTTCTGAAAGCCCGCCTGTTCATAAGAAGGACTCTGCGGATTCCTGAGAATACGATTGTAAACAGACATTGCTTTCGGGTATTCCCCGTGACGAGTCCAATAATCTCCCAGCCTCAATTCAACATTATCCCTGTATGACAACTTTGGAAAGCGGTTCAGATAATCGAAATAATTCTTAGCTGTTTCTTTACCTGTACTTTCCAAGTAAACCAAAGTTGTATATCCCAGTTTTTCTCCATCAACAGTAAAAGTTTTGGTATCACGTAATTGGCTGCTGTCTATCTCCTTTTGTATTGATGCACTATACCGGTTAGTGTTTAAGAAATCGAAGGGGGACTTCACCGCGACACGGAACTGGTTTCTAAGCTGCTTGACTAAAGAAGCGTAAAGCAGTCGTAAATCTTCCGGAGATTCCACGTAAAAATACTCTCCTCCGCTTTCTTTCGCCAAACGCTCAAGCACCTGATTTTTCCGCTGGTTC
The DNA here is from genome assembly GCA_903929035.1 of uncultured Ignavibacteriales bacterium. Classification (GTDB taxonomy): domain Bacteria; phylum Bacteroidota; class Ignavibacteria; order Ignavibacteriales; family Ignavibacteriaceae; genus CAIYTF01. The sequence continues at coordinate 13,548 of CAIYTF010000109.1, read as the reverse complement.
AGGTCAATCGCGTAAATCGGTATCTCGTACTGTAATGCATACTTTTCCACCGCGTCAAAATCTGATTTAGAACCAATATTATTTCCATCAGAAAAGAAAATCAAGGCTTTCTTTCCTAAAACATTTGTTGTATTTAACACCGATAAACCATAGAGAAGCGCATCATACATATAGGTACTTGCAGTAAAAGTCGGGGTTTTAATCTTTTTATTCAGTATCAACTGCGAATTACTGAAATCCTGCCGCATTCGAGAAAATATCGGCTTTGGAAATTCCGGTATTTCCTGAGTTACTTCCTCATCACCAAAATCAATAATGCACGCGTAATCCCCTTGCTGCAGCCCGTTCACGAAAACCCGCGCAGCATCTTCTAACGCGTCTATCCTCGAATACATCGATGCCGAATTATCAAAGACCAATGCTACATACAATTCGGTCTGAGATGCTGTTTTCAAATCCAAAATAGAAGTAACTTCCGCGGGAGCAACACTTTTGTCATTCAGGGAAATTTCATAACCCGATAGATTTTTTACTTTACCGGGATCCGGCGGGTTGCCATTTGGATCCGAAATCGTGTAATACAAATCTATAAGCGGAAATCGGTTAAAATCAATCCCGTTCATTGTCAAGTGATATTGGCTTTGCGAGAATAACCCGCCTGTAAAGAGTACGATAAAAATGTATATTGATATTTTCATATTACTTATCCAGTACACCGATAACAGGGTTGGTACCGGGATATAATTGATAAAATACTGCTGATAGTTCGCGTTCATTTAAATATTTTTTAAGTGAAAGCAGTCTTTCGCTAAAAGTAATTACACGATCTTTATTTAAATCTGCTTCGTCATCCTTTGTACACGACCTCAATGCTTTAATATATTGTTTCATTGCATCAAAGTAAGACATATCTGCAGGATAGCTAATAATCATAAGCTGTTTCCCTCCATTAAGGTTAAATTCTGATTCCGACATTTTATCCTGCAAAAGTCCCTCATTCGCGGGGCTTAGCAAAACAATTAATCCGCTTTCCGGTTTGATAAATTCAGAGAAATATTCAAGATATTTAAGAGAAATGACTTCACCCTTTGATACCTCAGAATTCCATTCATCGCGTCTCTTGAACCAAGTACTAAAAAAGTGCAGTACAACAAATGAAGTTGAATCCGTCTGCAGGCTGATTTGTCCAAATTCATCAAGTGCTAACCTCGGAGATGCACTATCACCAACAAACAGATGATTGAAAATAGGCTGCTTACCCGCGAAAAGCGGCATAAGCTCTTGAATATCTTTCATCAGGTCGCGGTAATCTTCTCTTGATTTGCCCAGATCATTAACGCGAAAAAATTGGGAACTGACAAATGAATGTATAACAGGTTGACTAAAAACGGGCTGATAGCATAAGACAACAAAAACGATAATGAATAATAATCGGTTCATATTCAGTTCTCCGCCTTTGTTCTGGTTAAATACTCATCCGCGTGGTCTAAGAGGTCCTGCAAGCTCATTGAATTTGAAAGGTAGCGGCTTACCTCGCTATATCTGCGCCAATCCTGTATGTAAGTATGAATCTTTTTTTTCTGAGCCGCGCCGGCTTTATCTCGTTTCAGTTTTATATCTATCCCTGCAAGCATTTCGGCATAGCTGCTTCTGACTAACGCGGCAGCGTTAGTTATTATTCGCGGCTGTACAAATTCATTTTTCCATAATCGCGCAAGCGGGATATGACCTGCCATATTCTCCGGCAATAATTCTTTTTCTTCACTTACTATACTATCCGGAGCTGCTATCATATTACACAAAACCGGCACATAATCTGTCGTGCAAAGCGAAATGATCGCGCACGGGATGCGGATTTCCTGCACCATCTCCGCGACTCCGCGATATAATAATTCCGGATTATCTATTTTCCCATCTATAATAAAATTCAAACCGGAAGCAGTAATCTTGGATATCTTTTTAATCATTGCCCGGGCATCGTAAAAACTATTGTCTTTCATCTTGATAGTCCATTCTGCCGCGTTTATTTTCCAATCCGCGTTAATGTAAACATTAGTTATACTTTGAAGTGTCATATTTTTCAGCAGCCAGTCATTCAGAACAACATCAATATTTGCCGTAGTCGCTCGTTCAATATTGATGAATTTAGTGTTATTTTCATCAACAAATCCCGAGTATGGATGTGTAAACAAATCATACCAGAATAGCCCTTTTTGAAATGCGGCTATATCAGCACCTTCCGAGGTGGAAATGACTATCAGCTTCTGATTCTCCGCGTGCGCGTGCGAATAACTTGAATCAGGAACGAAACTCTTTATATAGCGAAAGTACTTAGTAAGGGTATCAGAATACACCGATGTCCATTCGGCAAGTCGCGGAAAATCGGTACAATAGACAGTAATTTGCTGCTGATCGTTTAGCCCGAGAGCATCTTCAGCTTTTACCCCGATCGTATTTTCCCCTTCGTGCAAATCAACAGGAACATTGAATGTCTTTTCAAAATATATCGGCTTATTGACATCGTCCGGTTTAATAGTATAGACAGCTTTCCCATTTACCGTGATGGACTGTATCTGCCGGGCGTGATTCACCGTAAATGTCAATGGAATTGCACGTGAATTTGTTGAAACATTTTTCATCGGAGAAATTATGGAAACGGTTGGGTTGGGAAAAATTGCTGAATATTCATTACCGCAGTATTCTTTTATAAATCGTTCGACTTTTGCAGCCAGAATAATCTTCTTATTAAAATGAGCTTTCTGAAAGATTTGTCCCAAACTCTTTACAAACGCGGTATCCCTTTTCTTCAAATCAGAAAGCATAGGCGGAATACTTTCTTTTTTTTGAAGGAAATAATTAAGTAATAAAATCTTCTTCAGATTTTCAGTTGTCGGGTTAAATATATAAGCTGATTTGAAATTAGCCAAACTTGCTTCAAAATTCTCCATATAGAAATGGATATCGGCTCCGGCTTCTATCAGCTCGTAGTTGATTTGGCTGTTACCGTTCAGATCGTTCATTTCCAATAGAGCCAATTCAGGCTCATCCATACTAATATATTCGAAGATCAACTGTTTTTTCAGTTCCGGATCAGTGCTTTGGTTAGTAATTTTGGAAGAAAGCAAATCAATCCTGTCAGAAATTTTAAGCGAATTATTCTGCCCTAAAATATCGAAATGAAAGACAGAAAAAAACATCAAGAAAGTAATAAACAATGCACGTAACATATTTTCCTTTAGATTATTTTTTAAAAACCAACAGCCATCTTTGCCGGATTGAAACCGGAGGATAGCAATTGTTATTCGTTCCTTAATTTATAAACGAGACTAGGTGTTTGCCCACGAATAACTTTTACATCTTCCTAAAGATAAGCATCGCGATCTTAGCGTCTTCGCGTGAGAAAATGTTAAAGTTATTTCTTATAATATCCCTTAGCAAATTTCTTATTTTTGCACTTCAATCTCATATTTCCGTATGAATAACTCTTTTCCACTGAGAACCGGGAGTTTATCGAAAACATTGTCGCCTCCAACACCGCGCACATTTCCGGCTATAGAGAATGGTTTAGCTGACGGCTCAGAAATATTTTTCCGGGAATTAATTAGCTTTTCTTCATATCCAGTCCATTCAGATGTTGCTATTTTTTTTTGTCCGGCAAATGTTTTCTCTATATCATCAATTTTTGTTTTACTGCATATAACCAATACCCGAATGTTTGGGCTTTTATCATCTATCGAATAGAATTCCGATTTTGACGGAAGAAAAATGCTTTTATCTGCTTCGTATATTGTCGTGCTGTTCGTTTTATTCAAGAGATAGGTAAAACTATTATCCCTGTAGATAGCGTATATATATTCCTTCTCCAAACTCTGAATACATACCCTGAATTGCGTTCCCACTTTCATCTTGTCATTCGATTTAAGCAGCTGCAATTTGCCGGCGTCATTCACGAAAACACCAATCTTTGCCTTGATCGGGCTTTGTGGGAAAACAAGTAATGAAAAGAATATTACGAAACCTAAAATCCTGTGTACCATACATACCATAATTTATTTGATGGAATATTACTTAAATTATTGTCACTCTTCAAAAATAATAATAAAAATTGAGTTTCCCCAAGAAATAATGATGTCCATAGTTAGTTTATTTGTAAAATTAAAATATATTTGTATTTTTCGATTGATAATTGTTTGCCATTAAAAATATTCGGAGTTAGTTTATATGAGAAAAGTTCTTCTTTCTAAAAGTGTTATGTTTATCCTTATGGTTTTTGGCTGTTATGTTAATGGAGCAAATTCTAAGCCTGTTCCTGACGGTTTTGTTCTCGTAGAAGGCGGAACATTCACTATGGGCAGTACAGATTCGTTAGATGATGCATCGCCTACTCATTCAGTAACGCTAAGCAGTTATGTTATTATATTAGTAGACAGAAGTAACGCAGGGACAGTGGAAAGCGGTGATGGGCAGGAACCCGAGCGGTTTCCGGAAAGTGGGCGATAATGTACCTGTAGAGAATGTAAGTTGGTATGACTGCCTAAGTTATTGTAATAAGCGGAGCATAAAAGAAAGTAAGACCCCTATATAGTATAAACGGAATAACAGACCCATCAAAATGGCCAGATGATATAGAATCGTTAGATCACCCTGTACGAAATATTGCAGCGAAAGGCTACAGACTGCCAACGGAAGCGGAGTGGGAATATGCAGCAAGGTGAGGTAATCAGAGTTATAGCTATACATACAGCGGAAGTAATAATATAGAAGAAGTTGCGTGGCATCACGGTAATTCAGGAGGAAAAACGCATCCTGTAGGGACGAAAAAACCAAACGAATTAGGCATATACGATATGAGCGGGAATGTGTATGAATGGTGCTGGGATTGGTTTGGGGCTTACAGTAGCACCGCACAGACAAATCCGATAGGACCAAGCCACGGTCTTTTTCGTGTTGTTCGCGGCTATACGTTGTACTTTAATTATAGGGGAGGCTGTCGTGTGAAGATGCGCGACACACGCAATGCCTACCCGGACTACCCTGAGTACGATATTGGTTTTCGTGTAGTTATAAGCTATTAAGCCATTTTTACTGTCTTTAATAATTCCGGTTGTGACATTTCTCTAAACGCCCCAGATATAATTGTTTGATTTCCGCTTCACTCTTCTCCGGAAATCTGTCTCTCGGTCCTCCAAGGAAAAGCTGCTTATGGCTTATCAAGAAATAACCTTTACATATGCTCCAACAAATAACCCTTCGCGTCTTCGCGTGAGAAAGTAATAAGGTTATTTCGTAACAAGCCCTAAGCAGGTTTACAAATTCGTGTGAGATCTCATAAGCATCTTCCATAGTTCAACCACCAAAAGCACGAACATTGACGAAATGAGCAGTGCTGTCCACTCAACTGATGAAAGCGGAACAACATCGAAAGCCTTTTGCAATGTGGCAGTGCTTAACAAGGCAACTGAAAAAACAATGGATATTAATGCACTTGCAACAAGTAATTTATTGCTCCAGAACTTCATTTTAAAGACTGACTGGTCAAGTGAACGGCAATTGAACCCGTTGAATAACCGAGCGAAAATGAGAGTATAAAAGAACATTGTTTTTGATTCTGCATCGTGACCTTTAATGCTGAACATTCCCCACACGTAAACACCAACAGTTACAAATGCTATAAGACCTCCGATAAATCCGACATAAATTAACGTATCGCGGTTAAGAATTCCTTCCCTTACATTTCTTGGCTTGCGATTCATTATGCCCGGTTCAGGAGGTTCAACACCAAGAGCAATGGCAATAAGTCCATCCATAATAAAATTGATAAATAAAATTTGCACTGCATTTAGCGGGATTGGCAGTGTTGCCATCAAGGTGAAAATGAGAGCAAAAACAGTTCCCATATTACCGCTTAAAAGGAAGAGAAGATATTTACGAATATTCTCAAAAATACTTCTTCCCTCTTCAATAGCACTGACAATGGAGGCAAAGTTATCATCGGTGAGAATCATATCAGCGGCTTCTTTACTTACGTCCGTGCCGGTTATTCCCATAGCAACTCCAATATCGGCTTTCTTTAAAGACGGAGCGTCATTCACGCCGTCACCGGTCATAGCAACAATGTTCCCCTGGTTCATAAGTGCTTCAACAATTTTCAGCTTATGCTCGGGTGATATTCTTGCATAAACAACTGTATCGTGAATCGCGTTTTGAAATTCCCTCTCGCTCATCACTTCGAGTTCTGCACCGGAAAGAGCATTCTCTTTTTTTAATATTCCAAGTTCGCGTGCAATCGCGACCGCGGTGGCTTTATGATCGCCTGTAATCATTATCGGGCGAATACCTGCTTGGAAGCAAGTGTCTATTGCCGTTTTAACTTCAAGACGGGGAGGGTCAAACATCCCGACTAAACCAATGAAAGTCATTCCTTTTTCAGCATCGGCAAGAGTTTCTTTTTTTGAATCAAAATCTTTCTTAGTAACTGCTATCACGCGCAAAGCATTATCGCTAAACTCTAAAGAGATGCGCGTAAATGTATCAATATCTGCTTCGGTAATTTCTCTCACAATTCCGTTTTCCAAAATATAGCCGCAGCTGCCCAGCAAAACTTCAACAGCTCCTTTACTGTAAACTTCTGTTTTCTCGTTAACAATATGGACGGTAGTCATACGTTTGGTTTCAGAAGAGAATGGAATTTCATCAACGCGTGGGTTATTTAACCTTAATTTTTCATCATCAAGCCCTGCTTTGATTGCAGCCACAACGAATGCGCCTTCAGTCGGGTCGCCCAAAATAACCCAATCTCCATTATCCATCATTTTCAGCTTAGTATCGCTGCATAGAACACTACATCGAAGAAGTTCCATCATAGTAGTTTCATCATTCGGGTTAATTGTTTTGCCCTCTATTTGAAATTCCCCTTTAGGTTTATAACCACCGCCGGTTACATCAATAGTTTTCCCCGCGGCAAATATTTTTCTTATTGTCATTGCATCTTGAGTAAGCGTGCCCGTCTTATCGGAACAAATAATATTAGTTGCACCCAAGGTTTCAACAGCAGTCAGTTTACGGACAAGAGCTTTTCTCTTTACCATACGCCGGACACCCAGCGCGAGGCTGATAGTTACAACCGCGGGTAGAGCTTCGGGGATGACAGCAACAGCAAGAGCAACACCCCAGGTAAACATTTTTGCAATTTCCTGCCCGCGCCAAACTCCAATTAAGGCCATCCCTATTGCCAGCACTATCGAAAATACTCCTAATTTTTTACCAAGTTCATTTAGATTATTCTGAAGAGGGGTTTTTCTGTTTTCAGTATTTTGCAGCAAATAGGCTATTTTGCCGAATTCAGAGGCGTGACCTGTTGCAACAACTATCGCTTTACCGCGTCCATACGAAATTGATGTTCCCATAAACACGAGATTTAAACGATCACCAAGTGCCGCTAAAGAGCTCTCGATGGTTGTAATATTTTTTTCAACTGCTATTGATTCGCCTGTAAGGGAAGATTCCTCTATTCTAAGGTTGCGTGCTTCAATGATTCGCGCATCGGCAGCAATTTTATCCCCCGTCTTGAGAAGCATAATGTCACCGGGGACTAAATCGCTTGAGTTAATTTCTGATTCTTCATCATCGCGTATAACGTGAGCGCGGGGAGATGCCATTTTTTTCAGCGACTCGATAGCTTTCCCCGCCTGAAATTCCTGTATAAATCCAAGAACCCCTGCCAAAAGAACAATTGTAATAATTGCAAAAGCTTCAAGTATATCTCCGGAATAATACGAAATGCAAGCTGCAATCAGAAGAATGATTATAAGCATACTCTTGAACTGTCCAAGCAGAAGCAGAATAGCAGATTCTTTTTGTTCACCGCCTAATTCGTTTGGGCCATAGGTAGTTAACCTGATTCGTGCTTCTTCCTGACTTAATCCAGTTATGCTCGAATTTAGTTCTTGATACGTTTTCTCAATAGAAAAGGTATGCCAATCTTTATGTTCTTGCTTTATAGCGATAGTTTTAGTGTTCATATTTCTTCGTGCATTGTTATGAAGTTAAGTATATATGCTCTCAATTTAAAAACAACTCTACACGAAAAATACAAAAATAAACTGATCAATAAAAATGGTCAAAACACTAAAAGTTCCATATTGGACGAAATATCTTCTTATTTCATAGGCAAATAGTAATCACCCGCGCTATCCGATATATAACCGAATTTTTCATACCCCCCGCGTCATTGAAATCACTTATATTTAGATAATTATTTATTTCAATTTTTAACAAAAGATTATATAGTTTATGCGCGGCATCATTCCTCAGAAAATAAAAGGCTTCAGGGATATTACCCCCCTGCAAAATCAGCTTCATCAGCACATTATAGAAAAAGCCGGACAAGTTTACAAAAATTACGGATTCGAGCAGTGGGATACTCCCGTGTTAGAATACGCCGATTGTCTTGGTAAGTATATGCCTGATGCCGATTCAGCTGCCGAGGGCGTGTATTCTTTTCGCAATCCCGAGCAGGAACCTGTACTCGATGAAAAAGGGAACCGCGTAGCCGATACCGATGGCAATTTCCTTATGGAGAATCATTTTCTTTCATTGCGTTATGACCTTACCGCGCCGCTCTCCCGCCACTACGCGGAAAAACTTTGGAACAGTTCTTTCAGCGGTCAAATCAGCAGTTTCAAACCGCCGTTATTCCGCAGATATCAATACGGAACTGTCTATCGTTTTGAAGCTAAATTAGACCCCGGCAGATTTAGAGAATTCCGGCAGATTGATTTCGATACAGTCGGCACGAGCGACATTGCCGCGGATGCTGAAATATGTATGATCCTGTCAGATGCTCTCAACGCGATCGGGCTTGACAAAAGTTCGTATGTTATCAAGGTAAATAACAGAAAAATTCTTTCAGGCTTATTCCACGAGCTTAATATCACCGGAGAAAAAGAAGCTGCCGTAACACGCATCATCGATAAACTCGATAAGATTGGTATTGACGGCGTAAAAGCTGAACTTGCAAATGGCCGTAAGGACCCATCGGGAGCATTCATACAGGGAATAAATCTTGATATTAATAGTATTGATAAACTTATAGGATTTCTGTCAATCAACGGAATAAGTCAGCCACGCGGCGCGATGATTGATTTGCTGTCAAACGAATTTTCAAACAATGAAATCTATGCCGCCGGACTAAAAGAATTGCAGGAAATTGATTCATTGCTCAATTCACTTGGTTACGGCAGTGATGGAATCGTATTCGATCCCTCGCTCGTTAGGGGAATGGCTTACTATACAGGGCCGATTTTTGAAGTTCAATCGCTGCTTTCATATACCGATGCAAAGGGAAATAAACGCGGGGTTGGCTCTATTTGCGGCGGGGGCAGATATGACGGTTTAGTGAAACGATTGCTGGGCGTGGATGTTCCCGCGACAGGTGCTTCAATAGGAGTTGATCGGCTTGCTGAAATTCTCACGCTTAGCGAAATCAGCAAGATTGAATATTCCGGTCCGGTTCTCATTACTGTATTCGACAACAGCCTGATGACTGAATACCAGAAAATAGCAAGGGAATTGCGCGCGAATAATATTCCGGTACAAGTTTATTATGGAGTGCAGAAGGGCTTGAAAAAGCAGCTCGCGTATGCGGACAGCATTAAGTCACCCATCGCGATTCTGTTAGGTGAAGATGAACTGAAAGCGGGAGTAGTAACTATCCGCAACCTGAATCTTGGCACGCGAATGTCAGGTGATATTCAAAATAAAGATGAATGGAAAGCAAAGGCTCAGCAGCAAGTGCCGCTTGCAGGGCTAATTTCTGCTGTTTTGGATATTTTGAAGAGCTAAATTCTCAAGGAAAATCAACAAAAAAGCCTAAACCAAAACGGTTAATCTGTGTATCGTAAAATTCATTAAAGTAATTTGTCCCTTGAAAATAGGATACATAGAACAGTGTTCCCTTGGATTCCCATTTACCGAATTTTATTCCAAGCTGGATGTGAAGTGAAAATTGATACTTCGGCATACCTGATACGGAAGTTTGGAACGCGCCGAAATAGGTGAAAGGGAGTGACGGGTTTAGGCTTGATTCTCCGGTATGAATTTCTGTTCCCATATATGCTTGAGAGCGTTCAAATATTTTTGGTCTTTGTCTAACCGCGTAAGAAAATGCACCGTAAGGACGTACGAAATAGTCCGCGATTTGCATTTCAGCAGCTCCTGTTAATTCGGCATAGTCGCGCGTAAAGGGGATTGGTTCTCTGTTATTTATCCAAGTGCCGGCTGCACCGTTATAATAGCCGTCAACCTGGTGAGCACTGTTGTGCATATATCGAAACCGCTCATAGTAACGGATTCCAAAAATATTTGTAGAATACGTGATATTGCCCCCGAATAATCCGTCAATAGCACTTATCTGCAGCCTGTAACCGCTGTAACTGATTGCATTGGCATAAGCCATAAATTCAACACCCGCGCTCACTACATCTGAATCCGGAAACGTGATTTTGATTAAATCCATTGCATTGCCAATATCAACTTTCAAGTTGGCATTATCGCTCATATAAAACACGCCAAATTTAGCCTCCGCTATATTCGCGCGGAGCGGCAGAAAATGCAGCCCTGCAGGGAAATATATAAGTTCCTTTGTTTTTCCGTTCTCAATCTCTAATACTTTGTTGTCAATCTCCGCTATTTTATTTTCACTCTTTAATATACTGTTTTCAGTATTCGATATTTTATTCTCAATTTCAGATAGTCTGCTCTTGGTCTTTAATAGTTTGTTTTCAACCTCGGTAAGTTTGCTCTTGGTCTTGGAAAGCTTGTTCTCAATCTCGGATATTTTCTTTTCAGTCTTAAATATTTCGTTCTCAATCTCGGAGACTTTGTTCTCGGTCTCGGAGACTTTGTTCTCAGTCTCAGATACTTTATTCTCGGTCTCGAATATCTTGCTGTCAGTTTCCGATATTTTGTTCTCGGTTTCCGATATTTTATTTTCAGACTCGGATACTTTGTTCCCTGTCACGGATAACTTCTTTTTAGCTTCCGATACTTTATTCTCGGCAACAGATATTTTATCCTCAACTGCCACTTGAGAATAAAGTGCTGAAGTAAATAAAATAGTTATTACAAATAGTTTTAAGTAGAAACGCAGAATAAGCTCCAAATGCAATTAATAAATCTTCTAATTTCTGTATATTTAAATACAAAATATAAATTTATGAAAAAGACTTGGAAAAAGAGTTGAAAAAAGAAAAAATACTTGTATCCGCGGCATTGCCTTATGCAAATGGGAAAATCCATTTAGGGCATCTCGCGGGCGCATATTTGCCGGCAGACATATTTGTCAGATATCATAGGCTAAAAGGCACGGATATTTTGTTCGTTTGCGGTTCTGATGAACACGGGGCACCAATAACAATTTCTGCCGATAAAGAAGGAGTAACCCCGCGGGTTATTATTGACCGCTACCACGGCGAAAACAAAACAGCATTTGAAAAATTTGGGATGAGTTTTGATATTTATTCCAGAACAAGCTATGCCGTTCACTACAAAACAGCACAGGATTTTTTTAGCGAATTTCATAAAGAAGGTCTGCTGAAGACGAAATCATCTCTTCAATTTTATGATGAGAAAGTAAAAATGTTTCTCCCTGATAGGTATGTTGAAGGCACCTGCCCAAAGTGCGGGAATGAGAGCGCGCGAAGTGATGAATGTGAAAATTGCGGTTCGCTTTACGAACCATCCGAATTAAAATCACCTGTCAGTAAAATTTCAGGTGAAAAACCTATTTTGAAAGAAACAACCCACTGGTTCTTCCCGTTAGATAAATACGAAAACCGTCTTAAAGAATACATTGCCGTACAAAATGAAAAAACCGGATGGAAAGACAATGTTCTGCAATATTGCAAAGGCTGGTTCCACGATGGATTAACCGATAGGGCAGTTACCCGCGATTTGGATTGGGGCGTGCCTGTTCCGTTAGCCGATGCCAAAGGAAAATCAATCTATGTTTGGTTTGAGGCAGTCTTGGGTTATATCTCTGCCGCGAAGAAATTGTTTGAAGAAAGAGGAACTCCCGATCTATGGAAATCCTATTGGCAGGACGAAAATACAAGATATATTGCATTTATCGGGAAAGATAACGTCGTTTTTCATTGTATTATTTTCCCCGCGATGTTGATGGCTTGGAATGACAGCAATAAAGAAAAATACGTTCTGCCCGAGAATGTCCCTGCCAACGAATTTCTCAATTTTGAAGGCAAAAAATTTTCCAAGAGCAAGAACTGGGGTATTGATGTCATTGACTTTGTCAGTATGTTTTCAAGTGATTCACTTCGCTATTCATTAGGAGCTAATCTGCCGGAACTGCGGGACACCGATTTTTATTGGAAAGAATTTCAGGCACGCAACAATAATGAATTGGCTGATATTCTCGGTAATTTTATCAATAGAACAATGACATTTGTTTTCAAACACTTTGAAGGAAAAGTCCCGTCTCTTTATGAATTGCAAGAACGAGACTCGGAGATGCTAAATTTGCTTGAGGCAGTGCCTGTCAAAGTTGGAGAGTTGATCGAAAGATACAAAATCAAAGATTCAGTTTTGGAAATGATGAATCTTGCCCGAACTGCAAATAAATATTTTAACGATTCAGAACCTTGGAAAACTGTTAAAGCAAACACTGACCAATGCGCGACAACTCTTAATATATGCCTGCAGACAATATATGCACTTGCAGAGATTTTTAGTCCTGTTATCCCTTTTACAAGCGAAAAAATATTCTCTCTCTTGAATGCTAAACCGGTTTCTTGGGATAGCTGCGGAAAATTTAACTTAGAGGAAGGTCATCAATTGAATGCACCGGAAATACTATTTCAAAAAATTGAAGATGAAACAATTCAAAAATTAGTTGATGGAGTCGGCAAATCTGTTGAAGAACACGCGAAGCCGGCGGAGCCTTTGCTAACTTTTGATGAGTTTAAGAAAGTTAAACTAATTGTTGTGAAAATATTAGAAGCTAAACCCGTGCCCAAAAGCGATAAACTGCTTCAACTGAAAGTTTCACTTGGCGATTCTACCCGTCAAATTATAGCGGGCATTGCCAAGAGTTATTCCCCTGACGAACTAATCGGTAAAAATGTGTTGATAGCCGGCAACCTGCAGCCGGCAAAGTTGATGGGGCTTGAATCACAAGGAATGATTCTCGCTGTTGATAGCGCGGCAGGTAAGGTAAGCGTCATAGAGATAGACCAATCTATTGCTCCCGGAACAACGGCTAAATAATTGTTAATGGTTAGTTATTAATGATTAATTATGAAAGTATTAGAAAATTGACTGAATCACGGATTAAGGGTTCGTTCAGAAATGACATTAACAATTTCTCACGCGAAGACGCGAAGGTTTGATTTAAAAGTTGTAAAGATTATTTCTTTACAAGGACTTAGGAATGAATTAAAAATAAGTGATAACAGTTCATAAAATATAGTTACAATTGTGTTATGAATAAAAATGAATATAATTTTGATATTGAAAAGGCCACGATACTTTTCT
>CAIYTF010000108.1 GCA_903929035.1 uncultured Ignavibacteriales bacterium | reverse complement strand
CAACATAGACATAACCGGCTTGTTAAAAGGCTTTCAGCAGTTTTGGCGTGAAAACTCGGATATATGGATGGAAAAATACGAGTATAAAGAAGCCGCACCTCATTTGATATTGCAGGCATTTTTGCAGCGTATAATCAACGGAGGCGGCGAAATTATTAGAGAATATGCTTCCGGCCGGGAACGAATGGATTTATGCGTCCTTTACGAAAACAACAAGTATCCGATAGAATTAAAAATAATGTATTCCAAGTCAGTTGTTAAGGATGGTATTGAGCAGTTAAGTAATTACCTGACAACTCTCGGCGAAAAAATCGGATGGTTAGTTATTTTTGACAGGAGTGACAAGAGGAATTGGGACGAAAAAATATATTGGCAAACTGAAAACATCGGCGGGAAAACTATATATATTGTTGGATGCTAAGTATAATGGTTAATTATCAATTGTTAATTGAAACAAATAACTTTTGACCATTATGCGTCTAAAGCTTAAAGAAATTGCGGACATAAAGAGCAGTGCCAAAGCTTGTCTTGGAGATGATGCAAAAGTATTTCTCTTTGGTTCAAGGGTGGATGATTCAAAAAAAGGGGGCGATATTGATTTGCTTATCTTAACCAACGAAAAGAAAGAATTCAAAGATATTTCCCGTATGAGGATAAACCTCTATAAAGCAATGGGGGAACAAAAAATCGATATAGTCAATTTTGCAATTACGGATAAAAATCCATTCAAAGAATTAGCATTGGAGCATTCGATAGAATTATAATTGAGGTTTAGCGTTAGCGAATTAACCATTAGTTTTATGATTGATGACAAGTGCCTGATAATGTTAAGAAAAGATTATAGTGATATAATCATTTCAGTTGAAAGCCTTAAGACATTTCTTGCAGGAAGGGGCAGGGTATAAAATCTCAATCTCTATACAATCCCATTAGGTAAGGCGGTAAACATTAATAATTCATCATTTATCATTAATAACTCCTCCATTCGTTTGGATGAAGTTGAAACTTTGGCATTAACAAAAGCCCTGGATGGTATTGAAGAAGAAGTTTACATAACCGGATCCAGGTTAAACCCTAAAAAAAGGGGAGGCGACTTAGATATTTTGATTTTTTCAAGTAAAAACAGCTTGAAACTTTCATTAGAGGTAAGCAGGCGTTTTTTTATGGAATGCGAAGAGAAAATAGATGTGTTAGTCTTCAATAAAGATAATCTATCGCGGTCTGAAGCAGCGTTTATAAATACGCTAAATTTAATAAGAATTAAATGAAAAAGAATTTCGAAGTTCTGCTTTTGGAATCGCGAAAGAAAGTGATCGCGGCTATTAATCTGGTGTCCGCCTCGCTTGACGGACTTGAAGTATATGACCCGGGTAAGTCTTACTCTCCTAAAGAACTTGAACCTTATGATGCTTTGTCTGATAGGTTCATCAGAGCTATAGAGACTTCCATTAAGTTTTTCAAAACGTATGAATACTACTTATTTTCAGAGAACTCAATCTCATACCGCGATTTACTTTTGAAAATGGAAAAGCATTCCGTCATTTCGAAAGTTGGAATATGGGTTGATATGCGGGATGTAAGGAACCGCGTAGTACACGAATATTTGCCCGATCAAGTTAAAGATATGTACGCGTTAATTTTTGGTGAATTTTATAGTGAACTGCGGTTGGTAAAGCAAAGCATACTTGCAATAAATATAGTTTAGGGCTCGTTGAGAAATAACATTAACACTTTCTCACGCTAAGATCGCGAAGGTTATCTTTAGGAAGATGTAAAAGTTATTTGTGGGCAAATACTTAGGGATAAATTAGAAATAACATAACAGATAAGGTCTGTTTGTGTTCTATTTGGATTTCAATTCGAACAATAAGCAGGATAATGTAATATCTTATTTTTAATTCATTTCTTAAGTCAATAAGCAAAAGTGCAAAAATCACGAAACAGACAACAACTTGACACGTAATCCGGTGAAAAAATACTTTAATATAGCGGGTCCGTGTAATCCATTAAAGCATTATATGCTTTCAATGCTGGAACGAAATAAGGAGATATTCTCATTAATAGAACAGGAGCATTACTTTGTAATACACGCCGCGAGGCAAACAGGGAAAACTACACTTGCACAGGAATTGATATCGTATTTAGAGAAAGAGGGGAAGTATTATTCCTTGTATTGTTCACTTGAATCTGTTGAGGTTTTTAGAGATGCTAAAGCGGGCATCCCTGAAATTTTGAATAATATTAAATTGGCATTAAAGTATTCAAGTCTTCCAAATAAGAATGACTTTGCTAAAAACATCGATAAGCTAAGTTATTCAACACAAATAGGAGAAGCATTAAAAGATTATTGTACTCTTTTAGATAAGCCGTTAGTAATATTTTTTGATGAGATAGACAGTTTACAGGATGAAACTTTGGTAACGTTTTTAAGGCAGCTGCGAGATGGATTTATAACGAGGAGCAAAATACCATTTTTGCATAGCGCGGTGCTAATAGGTATGCGAAATATAAGGGATTATAAATCCAAAGTGCGGGATGATAGAACCACGCTTGGTTCTGCAAGTCCTTTTAATATTATCACAGATGCGTTAACAATAAACAACTTTTCATTAGAAGATATAGAATCTCTTTATAGGCAGCATACAGAAGAAACGGGACAGATATTTGCAAGACCGGTAATAGAGAAAATATTTGAACAAACAGATGGACAGCCTTGGTTAGTAAATGCAATAGCGCGCGAGATAGTAGAAAAGATTTTGAAAAATGATTATACAAAGCAAATAGCAATTAATACAGTAGAAGAGGCGATACAGAACATAATACTGCATCGGGATACGCATATAGACAGCTTATTAGACAAGTTAAAAGAGCCGCGAGTACAAAAAGTAATAGAATCGATATTATTGGGGAAAAGCGGCGACATAAATATAATGGATGATGATACACGATACTGCTTAAATTTAGGATTGATAAAATTAGAAAATAAAGAGGTAATACCCGGTAATAAGATATATGGGGAAGTAATAGTAAGAACCCTGAATTATAACACGCAATTTTATTTATATAACCAGATAAAGAATAAGTGGATAGATAAAGAGGGGAATATAGATATGGAAGGTTTGTTAAAAGGCTTTCAGCAGTTTTGGCGTGAAAACTCGGATATATGGATGGAAAAATACGAGTATAAAGAAGCCGCGCCTCATTTGATATTGCAGGCGTTTTTGCAGCGGATAATCAACGGCGGGGGTGAGATACTGCGGGAATATGCATCAGGACGGGAGCGGATGGATTTGTGCGTTATATACGCCGGTAAGAAATATGTGATAGAGTTAAAGATAATGTACTCTAAATCGGTAATAAAGGATGGTTTGGAGCAAATAAGCAGTTACTTATCAAGAATAGGCGAAAATAGAGGATGGTTAGTTATTTTTGACAGGAGTGACAAGAAGAATTGGGACGAAAAAATATATTGGCAAACTGAAAACATTGGCGGTAAAACCATATATGTTGTTGGATGCTGAGTTTAATTGTCAATTGTTAATGGTGAGATAGGCGATGAAGTGCTTTACTTTACGTGAAAAATATGGATAATAATAATAGAATCGACTTTCTTAACCTTGCAAAAGTTAATTTTGCCTATCACAGCAAAATTGAGCAGGCGATGGATAGAGTGTTTGCTTCCGAATTTAATAATAAATAACCCAATGAAAAAATACTTTAATATAGCTGGTCCGTGCAACGAGAAAAGCCATTATATGGTGCCGGTGTTGGACAGGTACAAAGAAATTTATAGTATAGTTGAGCAGGGACATTATTTCGTGATACACGCTGCTCGTCAAACGGGGAAAACCACGTTAATCAAGGCGTTGGTGAATTATTATAACGCGGCGGGCGATTATTACGCACTGTATTGTTCATTGGAATCGGTGGAGGTTTTTGGCGACCCCAAAGAAGGCATTCCGCAAATTATCGCAAATATTAAATCCGAATTGAAATATTCAAAATTGCCGAATAAAGATAGTTTTGGCATTAATTTAGATTCAAACGATGTATCGGCACTAATAAAGAATTCGTTGCGGGATTATTGCGTTCTTTTGGACAAACCTCTGATAATCTTTATCGATGAAATAGACGGTTTGCAGGACGGGACGCTGGTTACTTTTTTACGTCAATTGCGCGATGGGTATATTTCAAAACCTGAAGTCCCTTTCGTTCACAGCATAGCACTCGTGGGAATGCGAAACATCAGGGATTATAAATCGAAAGTGCGAGATGATAGAACCACGCTTGGTTCGGCAAGTCCGTTTAATATTATTTCGGATGCTTTAACGATAAGGAACTTTTCAGTTGAGGATATTGAAAATCTTTACGCTCAGCATACAGAGGCGACCGGTCAAGTGTTTGAAAAAGAGGTTGTGGAAAAAGTGTTCGACCAAACGGATGGGCAGCCTTGGCTT
>CAIYTF010000107.1 GCA_903929035.1 uncultured Ignavibacteriales bacterium | reverse complement strand
TACATTAATAGTAAATGATTCAGCCCGAGGAACATCTAAATTAGTTGGTCCGTTATTGAACAAAACAAAATATTACTGGAGAGTAAGTGCAAAGAACGCGGCAGGAACGAGTGCATATTCTACTGTATATAATTTCACAACGATAGTCGCGCTTCCAGCGGTTCCGACACTTGCAGCACCTGCTAACAATGCAAAGGGTCAGTTAACAAGTCTTACTTTGAAGTGGAATAAGGTAGTAGATGCGGAAAGTTTTCACGTACAGCTCTCGAAGGATTCATCATTTAGCACAATCGTTAAAGACTCATCAATAGTAACCTCCGATACATTGGCTGTTAGTTCATTATTGAACAACACGAAATATTACTGGAGAGTAAGTGCAAAGAACGTAGCCGGCACGAGTGCATATTCCTTAGTATATAATTTCACAACAGAAATATCAACCGGCGTTAACGATAAAATGAAACGTCCTGATAAATATGAAATGGCTCAGAACTTTCCGAATCCGTTCAACCCGTCAACAATTATTCGATTTGGGCTGCCGGAGAATGCAACCGTTCGTTTAATAATCTATAACCAGATTGGCGAGCAAGTAGCGGAGCTTGTAAACGGACAGATGGAAGCAGGGTATCACGACGTGTTGTGGAGCGCGGCTAATATGAGTTCCGGTGTTTACTTCTATGAAATCAAGACAGAGAAATTCAGATCGGTTAAGAAATTAATTATTATGAAATAAATTCTTTGCAGCCGTGGAAATTGTAACCGGTATAGTAGAGGCAGGCACTTACGCCTGCCTTTGCTGTTTTTATATGTTCACTTCGGCAGAAATTGCAACCATCGATTTTCTATCGTATATTTGTTTTTTACATAATTATTCGGCAAGATGAACAGCAAAATACTTATTGAAGCACGCGATATCGGTAAATCATTCCAGATGAATAAAAGAACATTCGCGGCACTTAAAGACATTTCGTTTGATATATATAGCAATGAAATTTCAGTCATCATCGGTGCATCAGGTGCAGGGAAAAGTACTTTGCTGCATATTCTGGGGGCGTTAGATAAGCCAACCAGCGGCTCGGTTAAAATAGATGGTGTTGAGGTTCATAAATTAAGCGAGAATCAATTGTCGGCATTCAGAGCAACCTCAATCGGGTTTATTTTCCAGTTTCATCATTTACTGCCGGAGTTTTCAGCCGCGGAAAACATCGCGATACCGCTTATGTTAAACGGTAAAAGCAAACGTGCCGCGTTGATGCGCGCTGATGAATTATTGGAACTGACAGGTCTTCGTGACCGTAGTGATAATAAGCCGGCAGAACTTTCGGGCGGCGAACAGCAGAGAGTTGCAATTGCGCGCGCGCTTGCTAATGACCCGGAAATTATTTTTGCCGATGAACCAACCGGTAATCTCGATTCAGAGAATAGTGCCATCATCAATGCTTTGTTTCTTACCTTGCGCGATAACCTCAACAAAACTTTTGTTATTGTTACCCATAACTCCGGTTTGGTCTCCCTTGCCAACAGGAAATTTGAGATGAAAGACGGCTGTTTGAAAAGGTAAGAGTCAACAATTTCACCCCCTTAATCCCTGTTATGTTAAATGTCAAGAAAAAAGTACGATGCTCGAATAATATTTTCTCAAGGAGGCACTAAGCTTCACAAAATTTCGTACGCCGCCCTGCGCTAATCTGCTTCACTTCACTTCGTGGTGCAGGTGGCATATATTATTTGTATTATACCTTAATTTATTTTATTTTTGTGTCCAACGATTGGGTTACAGTTCAGAATATCGAAAATATTTTTTGATCGATTAATACTGATTATTGTACCCGTTTGTTGCTTTTCCTAATATATTTTTTCGAAAATATTTGATTAACTTTACATTCTTACATATTTTTTTCACTTAACATTCATCAGGATAAATTTTTATGAATGATAACAGCCTGACTTTAGTTAAACAAGATTATTCGAAGATACGAGTTATCTTCATTTCAATCCTTGCCTTATGGACAATACTCATCGGGGTAATGCTGCTATGGGAAATAAATATTGATAAAAAAAATACTCGTTCAATAATTATGGCTCAGGCAAAATCATTTTATAAACAAATAGTTATTACCCGTTTGTGGAGTTCTGTGCACGGCGGAGTTTATGTTCCGGTAACTGAAATTACTCAGCCAAATCCATATTTAGATGTTCCTAAACGTGATGTGACAACTACTGACGGCACAAAACTCACGCTCATAAATCCCGCTTATATGACACGCCAAATCGCGGAAATCGCTTTTGAAAAAGGCGATATCCGTTTTCATATTACAAGCCTTAATCCGATAAGACCCGCCAATAAAGCAGAAGAATGGGAGCGGAAAGCACTATCCGCGTTCAAGGGGAAAATGGATGAATTTTCAGAATGGGATAAGGAAAAGCCGGCTGATAAACAGTATTTCCGATATATGGCACCGCTAATAGTGGAAACACCTTGTTTGAAATGTCACGCGAAACAAGGATATAAGGAAGGTGATATCCGCGGCGGAATCAGTGTTTCTGTTCCTGCCGGTGATTTATTGGCTGTTCAAAAGAACACCATTTTGAATTCTATTCTCGGTTACCTAATAATCTGGTTTTTCGGCTCATTGGGTATTGCAACAGCCTTTTATTTTGTAAGAAATGATATTCGCTCCCGCAATAAACTTAACGCGGAATTATACGAGACGAAAGGTTCATTAGAAACTTCGATGAAAGAGAAGGACAAATTCTTTTCGGTCATCGCGCACGATCTGAAAAGTCCTTTTACAGGCGTGCTTGGTTTGTCGCAAATCATTACTGATGACATTGAGAACTTCAATCCAAGTGAAATAAAGAATATAGTTGAGAAACTTCACACTTCCATTGGCCGATTATTTAAATTACTTGAAAATCTGCTTGAATGGAGCCGGCTGCAGCGCGGTTTAATAAAACTTGAATTGGTGAAAATTCCTGTCAAGAAATTGGTTGAAGAAAATACAGCCCTTTTCGCCTCCAAAGCAGAACTGAAAAACATTAGAATTTTTTCTAATGTACCCGATGATTTAGAAATTGTAGCAGACAAGCAAATCCTCAGTTTGGTATTACGCAACCTTATATCCAATTCGGTAAAGTTCACTCCAAATGGCGGAGAAATAACAATTACCGTGAGTGATGAAAATAAACAAACACGCGTAAGTGTAAAAGATAATGGCATCGGCATTCCGCCTGAAATCATTTCAGTTATTTTCAAGGTTGGTGAGAAAATTTCCCGTTTGGGAACGGAAGGCGAAGAAAGCACAGGACTCGGTCTCATTATTTGCAAAGAATTTATCGAAAAACACGGCGGAACATTTTCTGTCATTAGCGAAACCGGTAAGGGAGCTGAATTTACATTTTTAATTCCCAAGTAAGCAATCAGAAAGAGATATTTGACCGGTCGTCAGCTAAGGGTTTGTTCATAAATAACCTTAACAGTTTCTCACGCGAAGATGCGAATATCTCATAAGCTATCTTTAGAAGATGTAAAAGTTATTTTTTAACAAGCCCTAAAATAAAAAGATTGGTTGTTTTCGGTCTTTATTTATGTGGAGTAACAAACCTGAAAAAGGATTCCTAAAAATGTACGAATACCAAACCAACAAGATATTCTTTGCTCAAGTTCCCGGGATGATGGAAAAACTTTGCGAGGAGGAACTTATTGAATTAGGTGCTAAAAACACCGAACCTGCTTACCGCGGTGTTTATTTTGAGGCTGATAAAACTGCCCTCTACAATATTAATTATAATTCGAGACTTCTTTCCCGCGTACTTGCCCCATTGGTAAAGTTTCGCTGTACTCACCCCGATGATTTATTGGATATCGCTGAAGATATAGTATGGGAGAAGATATTCTCTCTGGATAAAACTTTTGCAATAAGTGCTTCGGTTGCAAAAAGCGAAATTACAAATTCACTATTCGCGGCGCAGCGTCTAAAAGACGGCATTGCAGATTACTTTAGGGCTAAATTTGGAGAACGTCCTAACGTGGACGTGCAAAAACCGGATGTTCGTTTCAATCTGCATATAGAGGAAAATCAGGCAGTTATAAGTCTTGATACTTCAGGAGATTCACTCCATAAGAGGGGGTACAGGCTGCTCTCCGGTGATGCGCCTATGCAGGAAACACTGGCTGCCGCGATTATTCGGATAAGTAAATGGGATGGTGAAAAACCGCTTTGGGATTGTATGTGCGGTTCAGGCACAATTCTTTGCGAGGCTTTGATGCACTATTGCAGAATACCAGCGCAATATCTCCGTGCTAATTTTGGTTTTACTTATATGCCGGACTTTGATTCCCAAATATGGGCAGCAGTCAAATCTAATAGCGATAACAAAATTCGTCCTCTTCCTGAAGGACTATTATCAGGCAGTGATAAATTGCAATTGACACTCAACATAGCAAAAGATAATTTGTCCCGACTTCCATTCTCGGAAGCTGTAACTTTAAGATGTCATCCTTTTCAACATATTCACAGTTTTGAAAACAGTATTTTGATTACAAATCCACCCTATGGTATTCGGCTTGGGGAGTATGAAGAGGCGCAAGCTCTCTACAAAGAACTGGGAGATTTTTTGAAACAATACTGCAAAGGTACCTCGGCTTTTATTTACACCGGTGAACGATCGCTTCAAAAATCGATTGGATTGAAGCCGACACTAAAAACACCGTTAGTGAACGGACAACTTGAAGGATTACTCCTTCAAATTGATAGTTATGAGGGAAGTAAGAAAAGTAAATACAATATTATGGAATAATAATCCGATTCGGCATAAAAATTTCGAATTTGTATGCCATAATATTTAACTTACTGCCGGTTTGATTTTATAAATCATATTTTATTTTCATCCACTGATACGCGGCATTGATTTCTTTGGTTTTTTTCTCGGCAAGTACTTTCAGTTCATCGCCAAGGTCAGCAACTTTATCGGGATGATATTTGGAAATCAATTCGATATATTTCTTCCTGATATGTGACTTGGTAATTCTCCCGCTCAATCCAAGTAAATTACCGAAATATTTCTGCTTATCTGATTCTGAAGCAGTTATCGGGTCAAAAGGCATATCCTTTTCAAATGACTTTCGCTCGTATTTTTCATATTTTTCATATCGCTCATATTTTTCATAATTTTCGTAATTATTGTATTCATTCCTATTTTCTTTTTTGTTTTGGTCATACTTACCGTTATGTTTTCGATAATATGATTTCCCTTTAGATGAATAGGGTCCTACGATTTTACTTATTAATGAATAGAATTCAGAGCTATTGTCACCTATGTTTATAAGGTATTCAAGTAATGAAACATTTACCCCGAACCAGTCGGTTGATTTAAGTTTACCGGCATTCTCAACTATCAGTTTCTTAACGGCGTGGTCAGGAAAATTAAATCTAAATTTTTTTAGCTTAGTAAATTCAATGGTGGGAACACAAATTTTAAATACACTTTGCACCCAGTCATCGCTGTCATTGGCAAGAATGAGTGACTGCAATATCAGGTACTCGTTATATATAGCATCCGCGGAGATTACAGCACAAAGAGAAATAGAGTGGCTGTAACATTGCAGCCTGCCATAGGTATTAAAGACAAATTCATTATAGGTTTGGTCAATATCCAGGGAGAACCACTTCTTGAAAATATAAGAAGTTGCCTGCATTGAAAACGAGTTGCGAAACTCCATCGATGTTCTAAATGAATCACCAAGGTAGTTATTCGAAAAAGAAGACATTTCGCTTTGCACTGTACCTGCTGCACACCACACGCTTTCCCTTACTTCGTCATAGACCGACAAAGCATCCTCGTAATTGCCTTGATTTCGCAAACTATCCCCGAGTTTTCGCATCTTTGCAATGTTCATATTAAAGATTCAGTATTTTTCATTATTAAAGGTAATAAAATAATTGCTCTTTTCGTAATATATATAGTGTCCCCACGAAAAGTGTTGTAATCTAACATTGATTTGGTAGCTTGAGTAAATCACATCAGAATAATGCGTTTTTGTCTCAAAAAC
>CAIYTF010000106.1 GCA_903929035.1 uncultured Ignavibacteriales bacterium | reverse complement strand
GTTTGGAATTAAACGGCGGGTCAATATAAACAAGGTCTATTAAGCCTTCTGAATTCGCGCTATGCAAATCCTTCAGCACTTTCAAACAGTCCGAAAAATACAGTTTATTCATTAATGGTCAATTGTAAATGGTTAATTATGAAAATCAAATCACTAAACACAAACTTACAATTAATAATTCATCATTCCAACATTTTGTATTTTGCAGGTATATTTCCTATGAATTTTTAAATAAGCGATAGTTCTGATATATGGCGACTTGCTTAGGCAAAATCGTGGATTATTCCACTTCCTTGTTGAATTATTGCCTGTACTAATCCTTTGAGAAATTGTTAATGTTATTTCTTAACAATTATAGAGAACTCAAAACCCCGCTAATCAATTAGAGTAACGGAGCTTTGATATAAATGTTACCACTTGCTCAAGTTATTTATTATTTCTCTTTATTCTCTCAATATTTTTGTAACTAATGTACCTGCTTCAACTTTGAGCTCTTCAATAGTTCCAATATTATTAACTATATAATCCGCTTTACTCATCTTTATTAATTCGTCCATTTGATTCTTTATTCTCGCTTGAACCGAATCGGCTGTTATGACATCTCTTGTTAAAATGCGTTGAATTCTTAACTCCTCCGGTGCGGTTATCAATACTATATAATCAAAAAGATTTGTCATATCTGCTTCAAATATTAAAGCAGCTTCATAAAATACAATAGTATTATTTTTCAGATATTCTTCAATTAGATTTTTTGAATGGGTAATAGTCGCGGGATGAACAATTGAATTTATCAGCTTCAGGTTATCCGGATTATTAAAAACAATCTTCGCGAGGTAAGGCTTATTAAGTGTTCCATCAGTAAAAGCATCATCACCAAATGCTGCAACAAGATTTTCACGAATGGTCAGATCGTTTTTCATTAGCTGCTTGGCTATCTCATCTGCATTCAATACAACATAGCCAAGCTCTTTAAGAATTTTACAAAACAGGGACTTTCCCGAACCAATCCCCCCCGTAACAGCAATCTTTCTGTATTTCACAACTTATTTGGCGATGTGAACTTTACGAACTTCCCGTATAACGGTAACTTTAATTTGTCCGGGATATTCCATCTCTGATTCAATTTTGCGGGCAATATCATAAGCGAGTTTGTCGGCGAAAATGTCATCAATTTTCTCGTGTTCCACTACCACGCGAACTTCTCTGCCGGCTTGAATAGCATAAGTCTTGGCAACACCCTCAAATGACTTTGCAAGTGCTTCTAAGGTTTCTAACCGCTTAACGTATCCTTCAATAGGTTCTCTGCGTGCTCCTGGGCGCGCTCCGCTTATAGCATCTGCTGCCTGTACTAATGGCGAGATAGCGTTCTCCATTGTCATATCTTCGTGGTGACTGCCAATTGCATTACATATCACGGGATGCTCGCGATACTTCTTTGCCAGGTCATAGCCAATAAGCGCGTGCGGTCCTTCTATTACTCTATCCATTGTTTTGCCAACATCGTGGAGCATACCCGCGCGTTTTGCAAGGCTCGCGTCAAGTCCTAACTCGGCGGCCATTATTCCTGTTAAATATCCAACTTCCACGCTATGCTGCAATAAATTTTGCCCGTAGCTTGAACGGTATTTCATTCTCCCGACTAATTTCAAAATTTCAGTATGAACTCCGTGGATACCAAGCTGGAGCATAGTGTACTCCCCTTCTTTATACATTTCTTCTTCAAGTTCCAATCCAACCTTTGCTACAACTTCTTCAATGCGAGCAGGATGAATACGCCCATCGGCAATAAGTCTCTCCAGCGAAATACGCGCGACCTCGCGCCTGAACATATCGTAAGATGAAAGGATAACAGCTTCGGGAGTGTCATCCACGATAACATCAACACCTGTGGCAGCTTCAAAAGCACGGATATTTCTACCCTCTTTACCAATAATACGCCCTTTCAATTCATCATTCTGTATATGTACAACAGAAACAGTTGTCTCAACAGATACATCCGCGGCAGTCCGCTGAATTGCCTGTATGATTATCTTTTGGGCTTCCTTTTTTGCTTCAGCTTTTGAACGGTCATATATATCTTTTACCACCTTATTAACATCATTCTTAGCCTCACTCACCATATTTTCCATCAGCATCAATTTAGCTTCTTCGGCAGTTAACCCGGAAATTTTTTGTAGTTTTGTGTTTTGCTCCCTTTCAGCTTTTTCAAGTTCGGCATTCCTTGAATCAATTTGTTTGTTGAGAATTTGAATATCTTGTTCAATGATTCTAACCTCCTTTTCCTTTTGGATAGCAGCATTGACACGTTTTTCAATTGTATCTTCCTTTTGACGAATTTGAAGTTCTAAGTTCGCAAATTTTTGATTTCTTTGGTTGGTCTCGTTATCCAGTTCCACTTTTTTACGGTGTGCCTCGTCTTTTACTTCAAGTAGTTTTTCCCGCTTGATTTGTTCAGCATCTATTTCAGCTTCCCTTTTACGCGCGGCATTTTCTCTCTCCATATCAGCTAAAATCTGCTTGGCTCTTTCCTCAGAAGCAGCAATACTTTTTTTCCCGACTTTATTATTTAAGAACCACCCGAGATAGAAAAATATTGCGACAAGCAACATATCTCCGGCAAGAATAATCAGTAACATATTTTCATTCATACTATATTTGCCTATTTATTTTTATATAACCGCAAACTGCCGGACACAGTACGAACAGGGTAGAACCTAGTTGACAAAAGTGCGGGAAATCGCCCGCGTGCTTCACGCTTCCTATGCCGCCGAAGCGGATCCTAAGATTTAGGCCTGCACTCCGCACCGAAAGTCGCTCTCCCTGCTGTCATTAAAGTTGATTCTATTCTGTTGATGTCGTCCGGCAGCGCGGAATCTTTAAGAAGAGGACATCTCAAAATGATTGAGAAGTAGCTTAATTTTTTTTACCCTTTCATTTGCCTTAACTAAATATTCTTTATTCTTGCTTTTTTCGAGGAAAAAATCATAAGCAATATTGAGAGCTGCTATTATTGCTATTGTTTGGGAAGATTGCTCTGACAGCTCAGTTTTGACTTCTTCCATC
This sequence comes from uncultured Ignavibacteriales bacterium, assembly GCA_903929035.1. Lineage (GTDB taxonomy): Bacteria > Bacteroidota > Ignavibacteria > Ignavibacteriales > Ignavibacteriaceae > CAIYTF01. Next base: position 8,664 of record CAIYTF010000106.1, on the reverse strand, counting down.
ACGCTGTTCACGTAAGTCGCTAATTCTTTCGCGACCTCTTCATCTTCAACTAACAACGAATATTCTTTATCGAATATCTTTATTTTCAGCTTCTTTTTATCAGACATTCCGATGGACTCTATATAATAGTTAATTTATTTTGTTAAGAATATCACCCAAATGCGTAATCATCTCGGCAAGTTTTTGTTTATTTTCCTCACGATCAGAATCAGAAATCAATGATGCTTTAGAGGCATCTTGCTTAACTGAAATTCTTTCATCCATCAAACTTTCATATTTAGACTTATATAGCTGATTCTCATTACGCAATTGTACTATCTGTTTTTCCAACTCAAGCCTATTTTCTTCACTGGCTTTCAAAGCAGTCTTTAAACCTGTAATTTGGACCTCAATGGAATCCAAATCTTGAATAAAAAGTTCGAATTTTGTTTCTTTATTGCTCATCCGCGTAATTCCGCGGCAAATGCCGCCTTTATTAATCCAATAATTTGTATAAATTCTTCTTCTACTTCTGCATCAGTTAATGTCTTCGTTTCATCGTAAAACTCAATCGAATAAGCCAGACTCTTTTTCGTTTCGCCAATTGAATCATTTTCAAAAAGATCAAACAGATGCATAGCTTTACAAAATTTAAGATTTTGTTTCTGCACCAATTCAATAATTGCCTCAGATTCTATTTCTTTTTCAACCACGAAAGCAGCATCTCGCGTTATGCGCGGATACTTCAGAGGCTCTTTGAACTTCTTTTGAACCGGAGTACCTTGTTCTATTTTTTCAATGTTAAATTCAGCATAAAACACGTCTTGTTCAATATTATAGAGAGATAAAACTTCTTTTCGAACTTTCCCGCCCGTGAACAACAGTTGTGAATTAACGAATCTGCTAAACAAATAACTAAATAGATAATTGCCATTGTGATTATAACAATCATTCGACAAATTATCAAGTGATATTTTTGATAAAAATGCTTTTATAACGCCCTTTAAATCAAAAAAATTAAAAGCACTTTCTTTTGAATACCACTGTTTTTCTCCAGCCAACCCTGTTATAGCAACACCAAGAATATGTTTTTCATCAAAGTCATCAAACGAAGCAATAACCGGATTTTTTTTTATAAATATTTTTCCAATTTCATAGAACCGTAAATTCTTTTCACCAACCGAAATATTTTTTGCAATGGTTGTCAATAAACCAGGGAGAAGCGAGGTACGCAAGTCAACCATATCCGCGCTTTGAGGATTTAACGTTGCAATTGCTTTTGGTTTTTCTTCTTCAATTTTAGTTCTTTGAAGAGAATTGGAAATAATTTCATTAAAGCCAATACCGGACCAAAACCCTCGAATTACATCAAGTATTGCAGTCTCATCAAAAATCGGAATGAGCGGCAAAGTCATTGCTTGTATTGGAGGGATATTGTCATAACCATAGATACGCGCGATCTCTTCAATCAAATCAATCTCTCTTTCAATATCAGGACGGAATCCGGGAATTGACACCGTCACAGAATCTGCCGCGGCTTCAATCCAACTCATACCAAGATTCCGGAGAATTTCCGTTATTTGTTTTGCATCTATAGGATAGCCTAATATACTTTGTACACGCGCGAAACGAAGCGTGACAATTTTATCGGGAATCGGGTTTGGATAGATATCAATGCAGCCGGACACGATTTTACCTCCTGCAACTTCAGCAATTAGTTCAGCCGCGCGCTCCGCGGAATAAAGCGTGTTTTCATAATCAACACCGCGTTCAAACCTATATGATGCATCAGAGCTAATGCCAAGCTTTTTTGCTGACCTTCTAATGCTGCTTGGATTAAAATACGCGCTTTCAATTAAAATATTTTTTGTATCCCGCGTAATTTCAGAATTTTCACCGCCCATAATCCCGCCGATTGCAACAGCTTTTTCTGCATCGCGAATCATCAAACATTGGTTATCCAAATCTCTGGACTTTGAATCTAAAGTAACAAAGTTTGATCCTGACTCAGCCTGTTTTACAACAATTTTATTGCCGGAGATTTTATCTAAATCAAACGCGTGAAGGGGCTGTCCGGTTTCGTGCAGAATAAAGTTAGTCACGTCAACAACATTGTTAATCGAGCGAAGACCGATACTTTCTATCGCGCGTTTCAGCCACTTTGGTGAATCGCCAACAGTAACATCTTTGACTACCTTAGCGGAATAACGCGGACAGTTTACCGCATCTTCTATTTCAATAGTAATATGGCTGTCAATCTCGTTTCCGGAAGCTGCCGCTTTAAGCTGAGGTTTCAGTAACTCTTTATTGAATAATGCAGCAACATCTCTCGCGACACCAATATGAGAAAGCGCATCAGGGCGATTTGGAGTAATACCTATTTCAAGGACAGTATCTGTTTTTTCCAAATATTCTGCTAACGAAATACCAATTTTGGTATCCCCCGGGAGAACCCAGATTCCGCTATGGTCGTCACTCAAACCAAGTTCTTTCCGCGAACATATCATTCCGGAAGATTCTTCACCGCGAATTTTTGCAATCTTAATTTCAAATTTACCGTCAGGAATAATTGCTCCGGGCAGCGCGAGAACTATCACTTGCCCTGCTTCAACATTAGGTGCTCCGCAGACTACTTTTCTTCTCTCTTTCCCATCAAAAACAGTGCAAAGAGAAAGCTTATTTGCATTCGGATGTTTAATTTTTTCTTCCACATAGCCGATAACAATGTGCTTATAAATCGCATCTTGTGAAGTTATTTCCTCAACTTCAAGCCCCGCCATAATTAGCGAGCGGCAAAGTGTATCAATATCTATATCAGATATGTCAATATAATTTTTAAGCCATTGAACTGATATTATCATAATTATTTAAACTGATTTAAAAAGCGAATATCGTTATCAAAAAATGTCCGTATGTCGGTGATGCCATATTTCAGCATTGCAGTACGCTCAATGCCCATACCAAACGCGTAACCGGTAATTTCTTCAGGGTCGTAACCAATTTTTACAAATACATTGGGGTCAACCATTCCGCATCCAAGCACTTCTAACCATCCGGAATTCTTGCAAACACGGCATCCCTTTCCGCCGCAAATAAAGCACGTGATGTCCATTTCAGCACTTGGTTCAGTGAACGGGAAATAGCTTGGCCGAAACCTATATTTTAGATTTGAGCCATAGAATTCTTTTGCAAAAGCTACAAGGGTACCTTTCAATTCAGCAAAGGTAACGTGCTTATCAACATATAGTCCTTCAACCTGATGAAAAAGGCAATAGCTCCGCGAGCTTACGGCTTCGTTGCGATAAACTTTGCCGGGCATTATCGCGCGAATTGGCGGCTTATTATTTTGCATTAATCGAATTTGCACTGGTGAAGTGTGCGTGCGTAAAAGAAAATCTTTGGTTACAAAAAATGTGTCCTGCATATCGCGCGCGGGATGATCTGCCTGAAAATTTAGAGCTTCAAAATTATTAAAATCTGATTCCAGCTCAGGGCCGCCTGAAACAGAAAAACCGTAACTCTTGAATATTGACTTTATTTCATCCAAAGTTCGCGTTAAGATGTGTCTGCTGCCAACAGGATAATTAACCCCGGGTAAACTCAAATCAATTTTAGGAGCAACAATACTTGATTGGGCTTCAATTTCTTCTTTTTTAGCAATAAACAGCGACTCGCAAAAATTTCTTAAAGCATTAAGTTCTTTTCCTGCAAGCGGTTTTTGTTCTTTAGTGAGTGTTTTCATTTCTTCAAACAAAGCGGAAACAGAACCGTTCCTGCTTAGAAACTTAATTCTGACTTCGTCTAATTGCTTGAGTGATGCAGCCTGATTAATTTCAGATTTATATGCAGCGCGAATTTCTAATATCTTATGTTCCATAGACCTTTGACAAAAAACAATAAACCCTCTGCATATATGGATTACTCCAAAGAATGCAAAGGGTAGAAATAATTAGCTTACGAATTTTACCACATCTGCAAAAACAGATGGGTTTTCGACCGCTATGTTAGCCAGCAACTTACGATTTAAAACAATTCCTTTAACTTTCAAAGCATTGATAAGCTGGGAATAACTCATTCCGTGTTGGCGGGCAGCAGCATTTATACGGATAATCCACAAAGCGCGGTAATTCCGTTTTTTGGTTTTCCTGTCGCGAAAGGCATGAAGAAGGCCCTTCTCAACGTGATTTTTAGCAACGGTAAGGACGTTTTTCCGAGCACCCCAATAGCCTTTAGCCATACTAAGTACTTTTTTACGACGTCTTTTCGATGCTACCTTGTTTTTTGAACGTGGCATATCTTCCTCTCTATTGAAGCATTATGGTGATTTTTTTTACATCGGCAGGGGAAGCCATAACCGCTTCGCGGAGACTTCTCTTTCTTTTCCTACTCTTCGATGTCAAGATGTGGCTCCTAAAAGCCTTCTTTCTTTTGAAACCGCCCGATGCTGTCTTTTTAAAAGACTTTGCCGCACCGCGGTTACTCTTCATTTTAGGCATTGCTGTATCCTATTATTTGGTTTTCTTTGTTTTAGTTTTCGTTGGAACAACTATCACATTCATAAATCTGCCCTCCATCTTAATGGGGCTTTCAATCTTTGCAATATCAGATATTCTCTCTATAAACTTGTTTAGCAGGTCTTCTCCCAATCCCTGATAAGCCATTTCACGCCCCTTGAACATCACAACCGCTTTTACTTTGTGACCTTCTTCGAGAAAATTCGCCGCGTGCTTTGTTTTAAAATCAAAATCGTGAGTATCAGTATTAGGGTGAAATCGTATTTCTTTCAACAAAGAAATATGCTGATTCTTCTTCTGCGTTTTGTCCCGCTTCTGAATTTCGTATTTGTATTTCCCGAAATCTATTACTTTACATACCGGCGGGGTAGCATTTGGCACTATTTCAACGAGGTCTTTTCCTCGTTCACGCGCTACACGCTGGGCATCTTTTACAAGAAAAACACCAAGCTGCGTTCCGTCTTCATCAATAACTCTGACTTGGGAAGACTTGATTTCTTCATTTATTCGAATTTCCTCTATCTGGGCGATAGTCTGACTCCTGCTTAGTTAGCTAATTTTATTATTTATCTCAAACTGCAATTTAGCGATAAAATCTGAAACTGTGAAAGAACCAATATCACCGGATTTATGTTTTCTTGCAGAAATCGTTCCTGCAGCAGCTTCTTTCTCGCCTACGACTATCATATACGGAATTTTTTCGGTTTCCGCGTACCGTATTTTAAATCCAATCTTCTCGCTTCTTTCATCCATTTCGACACGAATGCTGGCTGCTGAAAGCTGTTTCACAATTTCTCTTCCATAGTCAAAATAATTTTGAGAAATCGGTAAAACTGTTACTTGCATAGGAGCAAGCCACAACGGAAAGGCTCCTGCATAGTGCTCAATTAATACACCGAAAAATCTTTCGAGCGAGCCAAGTAATGCCCGATGCACCATAAACGGACGGTGTTCTTTGCCGTCTTCGCCAATATATTTAAGGTCGAAGCGTTCTGCCATATTAAAATCAAACTGAACAGTACTCATCTGCCATTCACGGTTCAACGCATCTTTTATTTTGATGTCAATTTTGGGACCATAAAATGCTCCGCCGCCTTCATCAACTTCAAACTCTATACCCATTTCAGTCATTGCATTACGAAGTGAATCGGTTGCTTTGCTCCAAAGGCTCTCATCTCCTACTGCCTTCTCCGGTTTAGTTGAGAGATAAAATTTCAATTCTCCGAAACCAAAAGCAGTCCAAACTTCCCGCGCAAACCGGCATACTTCTTTAATCTCGTCTTCAATTTGCTCAACCGCGCAGAAAATATGTGCGTCATCCTGCGTGAATCCGCGAACACGTAATAACCCGTGAAGAACACCGCTTTTTTCATAGCGGTAAACAGTTCCAAGTTCAGCCCAGCGCAGCGGCAATTCGCGATAGGAACGCATTTTATTTTTGTAAATCATTATATGGAATGGGCAGTTCATCGGCTTGATGTAATAATCCTGCTCATCGACTTTCATTTCGGCAAACATACCTTCTTTATAAAAACCAAGATGACCGCTGGTTTCCCATAACCAGCTTTTGCCTATATGCGGCGAGTATAATAACTCATATCCGGCTTTGAGGTGCGCGTCTCTCCAGTAATTTTCAATCTCTAAACGAATACGCGCGCCTTTCGGGTGCCAATAAATCAGACCGGCACCGGCTTCTTCGTGAATGCTGAACAAATCTAATTGCTTGCCAAGTTTTCTGTGATCCCGTTTTTTTGCTTCTTCAAGAAATGTAACATAATCATCAAGCATTTTCTTCTTTGGAAAAGAAACGCCGTAAACGCGTTGTAACTGTTTATTCTTCTCATCACCGCGCCAATATGAACCGGAAACGCTAAGCAATTTGACGAATTTAATTTTCCCTGCTGATGGGAGGTGAGGACCGGTACATAAATCGGTAAAACCGCCTTCTTTATATAAACTGATTGCTTGATCGGTATCATCAATTTCACTAATGATTTCAAGTTTATAAGGGTCATTCACCTTTTTGAAATACTCAAGTGCCTCAGCCTTTGGTAATTCAGAGCGTTCAAATCCGTTATTCTGTTTGGATATTTCAGCCATTTTGGCTTCAATCTTGAGCAAATCATCTTCAGTCAGTTTCGTATTGATATCAAAATCGTAATAGAATCCTGTATCAATCGCCGGACCGACACCAAAACGAGCTTCAGGGTAAAGTGACTGGATACTATGCGCCATCAGGTGAGAAGTAGAATGCCAATACACGTGCTTGCCATCAGGGTCATCAAACGTTAGAAATTGAAGAGAGGCAGACTCGGAAATTTTTACATTCAATTCTTTCACAACGCCGTTCAGCTTAACCGCCAAGGCATCATCTGCAATACGGGAAGATATGGCTTTTGCTATTTCAAAAGCACTAATGCCCGCTTCAAATTCTTTTGTTTTCCCATCGGGGAAAGTGATTGTTATATTGTTCATTCAGTTACCGGTAATAGTCAGTGAGACGTATCTAAAAAAAAATCGGAGCTGCCTCCGATATAATTTGTCCTATCAGGATAGTGGGCTCTATAGGACTCGAACCTATGACCTTCTGCACGTCAAGCAGACGCTCTAGCCAACTGAGCTAAGAGCCCAACAAAGTACCGAGAGCCGGAGTCGAACCGGCACGGGAACTAATTCCCACAGGATTTTAAGTCCTGTGCGTCTACCAATTCCGCCATCCCGGCATTTGTTTCCAAGATAGACAGCAAATTTAGATATTTTCGCGTAAAATCGCAAATTAAAATCAAGTGATTTGCAAAAAAATGTTAGAGCAATAGCAAAAATGTCATCTCAACTTAATAACTCTTTCTACGTTTCGAGAAATTATCCTCTGAATATTAGACCCAAGTGATATATTTTCCTATACAGCTAAAAATCTGAGCTATACCCCAAGAAATGGACAAAAAAATCATAAATTTAGAAAGCAAAATGAATAAGGTAAGGTGATGTCAAAAAAAGCGTAATAGTTTTAACGATGCATTCAAATTGAAAGCAGCATTGGAAGCCGTCAAGTTTGCCGATATTTTTTTTCAAGAATATAATGTCCGAACTTAACCTCTCTTAAAAATAAACCGCAGGGGGGAACCGATGGTCCGGTTAACAATTTCCCGTCCGGCAAAAACAGGGTATCTATTTCTTCAAGGGCAATCTTGTCATTCTGAAAACGAAGCAGAGTCCCTGCTATTATCCGAACCATACTATGCAAAAAACGATTTGCTTCAATACGGAATAAATACCGATCGCCAAGGTCGCGCCACCTTGCCGCGACAACCGTGCAATTTGCATTATCATTTCCGGGCAGTTCTTTAGCAAAATTCCTAAAATCCCGCTCTCCCAAAATTCTGTCGGAACACCGATTCAAATAATCAATATCAATTGTATGATGATAATAATAACCATACCGCCTGAAAAATGGCGACTTCTCTTTATAAACAATATACCAATAGGTTCTGCTAATCGCGTCATACCGTGAATGGAAATTTTCATCGACAAGCATCATTTTCCTAACCGCTATATCGTGAGGCAGCATTGAATTGAGGCTATACCGGAAACGGTACAAATCAAGCTCCTTTGACGTTTTAAAATTAGCCGCCTGCCCTAACGCGTGAACCCCGCTGTCAGTCCTCCCCGCCCCAATAAGATTTATACTTTCTCTTGTTAAAGTATTCAAAGCATTGGTAATAACAGACTGCACAGTTTTCGCGTTCTGCTGAATCTGCCATCCGTGATAAACCGTGCCGTCATACTGAATTGTCATTTTATAATTTAGCATATTTATGGTTCTATAATGTTTTGTATGGGTGATTAAAATATCTAAATAAACTTATAATCTATAATGCCAAATTTAACAAGGTACATAATGTAATTCATTACAATGCAAATAAAAACATCGCGTACCTCACCCCTTAATCCCCTTCTCCTATAAGGAGAGGGGGAGATGATTTCGATGTATGCCTGTTATGCAATGCAAAGTTCCCTCTCCTTCGGGAGAGGGCAGGGTGAGGGTTTTTTGTGCTTACTCATATCATTCAAAACATCATAGAAGCCAAAAAAAAAGCCGTCTCGTTTCCAAGACGGCTTTTTTTGTAACTACTCAGCCTGTTCTTGAATTTGTCCCAACGGGACTAAATTT
>CAIYTF010000105.1 GCA_903929035.1 uncultured Ignavibacteriales bacterium | reverse complement strand
TTCTTTCACTCCTTATCTGGTATAAGTTATTTTTAATTCATTCCTTAGCACTCTCGATTAAAGAAACAACACTCATATTTGTCACAATATTTTTATTATGAAATTTATAATATACGGACGGAATATTGTAATAACTAACATTTGTAACAGATGCCATTTTTAACCATAGTTCAATATCAGAATATAATATCCTGATGTTGCTAAATGCCTTCATTTTCAATGCAAGCTCTTTTGAAAATACATTTGCAATTGTTGACACCCGATATTTTTCCCAAAAATTCTGATAAAATTCAACCCCGTTCACTAAAAGTTTCTGTTGAATCGAACTGCAACTGATTTTAGATTCTGAATGACCATAGCAGCAAGCGGTTATCAATAAATCCGTATTATCTCTTGCAATAATTTTTATGGCGTCCTCTATGTAAAAACAGTTGATAAAATAATCGTCATCGGGCAATATTACACAATAAATACCATTTGCCCATTCAAGTGCTTTTCGCCAATTTGCCACCGCCCCGATATTTTTTTCGTTAGAAAAATATTTAACTTTGGAATTGATTGAAAATAGATCTTCTATCAGCCGTTTGGAGTCATTATTAGCAGAATTGTCGGTAATAACAATTTCTATGTTTTCATAGGTTTGATTTATTGCCGACTTAATAGCTCTAACCAAATCAATTGGTCTATTATATGTGGTTATAAGTATGCTAACTAACGGTTCCATACTCCTCTTGCTTTATTATTAATAATGAGATAACTCTGAATTGGGCCAATTACCGACCCCAAAACCAATGAAAAATTAATACTCATTACCACCCCGCTCACTCCAAAATGCAACACGTTAATGAAAAAGTAATTTAACGGAAAAATCAACGCGGCGCTTAATATGGAAAAATATAATGACAGTCTGATTTTTCCAATTCCATTTAGAAAGAACGCAAATATATTATTCCATGCACAGATCAAAACATATACAACAACGGATAACGTCAATTTATCATCAATATCTATCGACTTTCCACCTAACCAAATTTTAATGAAAATATTTCTAAAAATATATAATATGGCTGTAAATAGGATTAGGCATAGATAACCTATTAATATTTTCAACAAAACTTTTTTTATCCAAACTTTATCTTGGTTTGCCCAAGCATTTGTATATGCGGACCAAAACGGAAGCATTATAATTCCCCATAACATCGACACGATACTAAAATATCTATAAATAATATTATACGGTGTGACAGCCGATGGAGAAAAATAATGAGCAATCAGTATATTGCTTGTTTGAAATATTATCAAAACAGAAATTTGAATTCCGAAAAATTGAACACCTAACCCCGTGAGTGCTTTAGCCCGCGATAAATCAATACAATTAAATGAAGGCTTTAGATAAGAATATCTACGTTGATAGAAATAAATACTGGCTGCTAAATAAATAACAACGGGAGTTAGCATAGTGGCCAGCCCAAAGCTTATCAATGAGGATTTATTTGTTTGTGTAAGAATCCAAATTACGAATAGTCCGGATCCGCTGCCAATTACTTCAAATAGACCGCCTATCGCCGGCAGTTGATCCGCGGTAAAAACCGTAACTATTAAATTTAGGACGAACTTTATTCCGAATAACGACACAATGACCAAAGCCAATGTTTTTAGCTCTTCTCGATTACTTTCAGAAGTATTTAATACAAGATCCCAATTAATCCAATTGTTTACCACAAAAAATATAATAATAACAAACAAGACCAACAATGAAAGCATTGCATAAGCGGTGCTTACATATTTTTTCGCCGTTTCTTTATCACCCGTCGCCAAAGCCTCCGTTAATTTATTCCTCAATCCATTGCCAAGTCCAATATCAAATACTCCCATCCAAGCGACAATCGACGATAATGTCATCCAAATTCCATAACTTGCCGAATTAAGATAATTCAGAGTAATAGGAACATATAGTAACACTACTAAAACACTTGTACTTTTTATAAGAATGTTCGCCAAAATGTTTTTTTTGACAAGCGAGGTTCTTTTGCTCCCTGTGTTTAAAAAGTGCTTAATTTTTAGAAAACCATTATTAAACAATTGTTTCTGCCAATTTAATACTATCGATAACTCCGGTTCTTGGATGAGTAATAACCGACCAGCCTATTATTTCTGCGGCTTTTTTGTTGTTGGCGATAAACACTAATTGATCGCTTTCCCTGAAAGGAAGCCGAGAGAAATTAATTTTTATTTTAAGAATATCTTCGAGCAATGCAAAAAGTTCTATTAACGACAAACTATTTTCTATTCCACCGCCTATATTAAACGCTTGCCCTTTTGTATTCTCGATTTCTTCAAATGCTCTAAAGTACAGATTCACAACGTCTGTAGAGTGCAAAACATCTCTGACTTGTTTTCCGTTACCGGATATGGTAAAAGGTTCTTTCATAACTCCGTTTTTTATTTCTAAAGCTTTTTGCACAAACCACCCGATCCATCCTTGGTCATAAGTCGGATGTTGATTCCCGCCATACATAGAAGAATGACGAAAAACAACTGTTCTAATACCATACATTCTATGGTAATCCAGCAAATATTGGTCGGCCGCTCCCTTTGAACAGCCATAGGGGGAATGAAAATCTAATTTCACATTTTCATCAAAACCGTTTGGATATTCTTTACAAACATATCTTGTTTCAGTTTCCTCATAAGTCAAATATTCTAAATCGCCATAGACTTTGTTGGTCGAACTGTATAAAATCGCGGTATCCGGCGAATACTTTCTAACCGATTCAAGCACATTATGGGTACCCACAACATTAACCTCGAAATCCATTCTAGGATCATTTATCGAAGTAGTCATCGCTACTTGCCCCGCTAAATGGAAAATAACATCAGGTTTAATATCCTTTATTACATTCTCAACATCATTATTGTTACGAATATCTCTATGGTAAAACTTAAAATCCCCTCTTTCTTTTAACCAAACAAAGTTCTTCTCGCTTCCGCTGCGGTATAAATTATCAAAAATAAATAATTCATCGTTTCTCTTTAATACTTCCGCCGCTAAATTGCTTCCGACAAACCCGCAACCGCCTGTAATTAAATATCTCATTTATTTTTCTTCATTTAGTGTTTTATATAAACCATCTTCAAGTAAAACTTTTGGCTGCCAACCCAATTTCAAAATACTTTCATTATCAGACTTGGATTCCATTAATTCATTTTCTCTATAAGGCAACGCGCCGAAATTTAACCGTGATGTACTATTTGTTAATTTTTTAAGGCAAAGGATTACTTCTTTTATCGCAGCTGACTTTCCGTTCGCTATCTCGAAACTGTTATAATTTTCAAGCAAGTTCTCTCTTTTGGAAATTACAACTTCGTATGCATCGACAATATCTGTATAATAAACAAAATCTCTTTTTTGCTCACCTAAAGTTAAATCAATGTTAGGCTCATTATTCTTTAACTTTTCTATCATAGAAGTTATAAAATTGGTATTACTGCAGCCCGGTCCATAAAAATGCTCAAGTTGCATATTTACTGTTTTTATCTCTTTACTTCTAAAATAAAGCCAATCGTTAAATTGTTTTTTTGTCAAGGCATAAGCACTTGTAAATCTATCTAACGCGGTATCCGTGTTTATAAACAATTCTGATTTATATTTAATGGCACTATCCAACAAATTAAAAGGCATAAATAAATTTGTCTTTGCTATTTCTGGTATTTTCTCTTTATTTCTACCGTAAAAAGTTGCTGTATGAATAATAATGTCAATCGGGTAATCATCAAATACCTTATTGGTATCATTGGACAAAAAAACAGGAAAAGAATAACCTTCAATTCTAAAAAGATTCTCCAACGAATACTCAAGCCCCATTATGTTATAATCCTTAGATAACCTTTTTGCGATATGACTGCCTAAAAAACCATTTATACCGGTAATAAGAATTGTTTTCATTTGCTATTCCCAATCATCGGAAAGAATACGGTTTTCAGAAACCCCGCCATCCAGCAGAGCTATTTTAAAATTTTTAATCATTATCGGCGGTCCTGAAATAAAGTAAACGCTTTCCGTATGCCCAAAGTTAATACTGTTAAAAATTTCTGTAATAATTACAATTTTCAATTTAATATCCTTCGATTTTAATATCTTCAGGTAAACCGTCTCGCATAAAATATCGTGCGAATGCCTGCGATAGATGTTCGCGATATGGCGGCAACAATCTTACCCTATCAGCAAGGGAAAGACAAATATTTTTAAGCGCGTCAATATGAATTCCATAAACATTTCTAAAATCAACCACTTGGTAATCATCTAATTGTCGCTCGAACCTATTCAATAGGTGATAGCCTGGCATAAATCCTTTTCGTAAATTTTCGATCACTTTATTTCGAACTTTTTTATTAACAGCTTGTTCTCCCGGTAATGAATCAAGGAAAGTTTTAAGAGAATAATTTGGACATACCAACACGATATCGATATTATTATTCACCAAATCGCAAGATTGAGAAAGTATAATAGAATCGATTAATTTAACTTCCACTTCCGGTTCTTCTCCAATATTAAAAGACGGAGGCGGAACAATAATTGGGCATTCCGGAATAAAATCACCCTGCTCTATTTGGCTATTCTTGTCAATTAGCGTGTACCACAGAAAACTCATAATTCAAGGCTAAACTTTGGCATAAACTTCGACAGAGAATTAATTTTTATTTTCGTTCTAAATGCTCTTTTGGGAGTTAATTTTACAATTAAATCAAAGTCGTCAATTATAGAATCATACTTATTCTCAGCTACGGTATTTTCATTTGTTAAAATGGCTGCTCCAATCAAAACTTGATTAGCTCTTGCCAAAGAAGCGTTTGAATTAACTTTTACGTTTTTCATCATTATATACTTTCAACACTTAAACAAAATAAATAATATTTCTCTATATAACTTTAGCAATATAATCTATGCCGCTGATTTTACATCTGAACCAGGTACTAATTCAACCAATTGTGCTTTCGCTAATTTGCTCATTATACTAACACTCATATAATGCCTAATAATCCATTGGCACCGGTTTTTCATTCTATTCCCAATCATCGGTAAGAATACGGTTTTCAGCCACCCCGCCATTCAACAACGCTATTTTAAAATTTTTAATCATTATCGGCGGTCCTGAAATAAAATAAACACTTTCGGAATGCTCTGCAAGCACCTGGGCAATATCTATTAAACCCTCTCTATCCTGATAAACATAGTTGACCGTAAAAGAATCATTTATCTTTTTAGCAGTTTCAATTTCAGCAGAAAAAACATTGTATTCAGATGACCGCAATCCAAGATAAAGCACGGGGTTTACATACTCCGCGAATGTCCTGTAAGTAAACAGCGAAAGAAATGGCGTTACCCCCGAGCCGCCCGCCAGGAAAACGCAATTGTTAAGGGAGTGCCCCCTGTCAAAAATATCCCCATAAGGCATCTTCAGCCAAACTTGTTTCCCGGATATTAGTAATTCAGACATCCGTTTAGTAAACGTGCCTTTTACCGAATATGTAATAGTAACATTTCTTTCATCAGGGTTGCTCTGCATAGAAAAACACCGCGACTCGGGCCACTGACCAATGCCGTCATATTCATCCAAAGCCAAGTGTAAAAATTGTCCGGGGTTATATACAAATTTTTTATTACTGCTAAATGTAACAGTAAATAATCCGGGTATATGTTCCTTAACTTCTTCAGCCGCGGATTTATATTTTTTTACTATTGCCATTTGCTCTTTCTATAAGTACTCATATCAATGTTTATATAATAAGTTAACATCCCACAACATATATTATTTTATCATTAACACTTTCACTCTGCCAATATATCTTATCTTCCCAACTCTTTGCATTGCTCCTATCAAAGATTACTAACCACCCTATATTTTCTCCTATTCTTGATAAGTAACTGCTTATTTGCTCCAAACCATCCTTAATTACTGACTTCGAGTACATTACCTTTAACTCTATCACGTATTTCTTACCGGCGTATATAACGCACAAATCCATCCGCTCCCGCCCTGACGCGTATTCCCGCAGTATCTCACCGCCGCCATTTATTATCCGCTGCAAAAACGCCTGCAATATCAAATGAGGTGCGGCTTCTTTATACTCGTACTTTTCCATCCAAATATCCGAGTTTTCACGCCAGAATTGCTGAAAGTTTTTTAACAAACCGTTTATGTCTATGTTGCCGGCATCATCTATCCAATTGTTTTTCACTTTTTGGATTAATTGAAATTGTGTATTATAACTTAAAGTTCGAATTATAACTTCGCCGTATAGTCTATTAGCGGGGAAAATTTCTCCCTTTATAAGTTTTATCAATCCCAAATCCAGACAATACCGCGTGTCATTGTCTAATATGTTTACATCATTGGTTCTCCCCAAGATAATGGATTCTACTATTTTTTGAACTCTTGGTTCTTTCAATTTATCGAGCAGGCTGTCGATGTGCGTTTCACGCCGCAATATAATGTTTTGAACCGCCTGGTCCACCAAATCAACCGTTATCCGCTTCGTATTATCGTTTTCCAAAATCTTCTGCGTTATCTCCCGCCCGATGGCGTTCACTAACCAAGGCTGTCCATCCGTTTGGTCGAACACTTTTTCCACAACCTCTTTTTCAAACACCTGACCGGTTGCCTCCGTATGCTGAGCGTAAAGATTTTCTATATCCTCAACCGAAAAGTTTCTTATCGTTAAAGCATCCGAAATAATGTTAAACGGACTTGCAGAGCCAAGCGTGGCTCTATCTTCCCGCACTTTGGATTTATAATCCCTTATATTTCTCATTCCCACAAGAGCTATGCTGTGAACGAACGGGACTTCCGGTTTTGAAATATACCCATCTCGCAATTGACGCAAAAACGTCACCAGCGTCCCGTCCTGCAAACCGTCTATTTCATCGATAAAGATTATCAGAGGTTTGTCCAAAAGAGCGCAATAATCCCGCAACGAATTCTTTATTAGTGCCGATACATTCGTGGAATTTTGATTCACGCCAAAGCTGTCTTTATTGGGCAATTTTGAATATTTCAATTCTGATTGAATATTAGCGAGAATTTCCGGAATGCCTTCTTTGGGCTCGCCAAAAACCTCCACCGATTCCAATGAACAATACAGCGCGTAATAATCACCCGCCGCGTTATAATAATTCACAAGGGCTTTGATTAACGTGGTTTTACCTGTCTGACGAGCCGCGTGAATCACGAAATAGTGTCCCTGCTCGACTATTCCGTAAATTTCTTTGTACCTGTCCAACACGGGTACCATATAATGGCTTTTCTCGTTACACGGACCGGCTACATTAAAATATTTTTTCATTTAAAATTTGTTTTTTTTTAACTTAACAAAGTTGTAACTACTCAGTATGGTCTTAAATTTGTCCCGAAGGGACTAAATTTGAATAACCGTGAGTTCTAACTCACGGAAAAGTAAGCCCAAAATAACGTCCCCGAAGGGGGCGAACTAACTATGCGGCGTGAATTTGCCCCCTTCGGGGACATAGATGCTTTTTATCACTCTCCCGTGAGTTGTCACTCACGGTTATTCAAATTTAGTCCCGTTGGGACATAATTTCCGTACCGTATATTTTCTTGATTTCAGGAGACTGAGTAGTTACGTTATGTTTATTGTGATAACTGCTAATGAATATTGCACAAGCTATGTGCAAGTATTATTTTATTGATTTGTCCATAAATTGGTCAACAACTTCTTCAATATAGTCAAGTCTTTCCGATGTATTTCCAGGGTATGTGCCCAGAAAGAAAGTATTATTCATAATATAATCCGAATTATCCAAAGAGTCGGCTATTCTATAATTTTTACCAATGAACGCCGGCTGCTTTACCATATTGCCTGCAAACAAATTCCTTGTTTCAACTAATTTTTCACTCAAGAAACGCGTTATTTCATCACGTTTAAAAGGCGCATTTTGCTTTACTGTAACGATATAGCTAAACCAAGAAGGATCGGATTTTGGTGTAGCTTTTGGAAGAATAAAATAGTCGCTGTATTTGCCGAAAATTTCATTATATCGAGCAAAATTTTGCTTTCTTCTCTCGCCAAAACCGGGGAGTTTCTCAATTTGAGCCGCGCCAATAGCCGCCTGCATATCCGTCATTTTCAGATTATAGCCAACTTCAGAATAAACATACTTATGGTCATATCCAACGGGTAAATTTCCAAACTTCTGTGAAAACCTTTTTCCGCACGTGTTATTCTCGCCGCCGGCACAGTAGCAGTCGCGTCCCCAATCACGGAATGATTTAATGAGTTTTGCAAGAACTTCGTCATTTGTAACCACTGCACCGCCCTCACCCGTGGTAATATGGTGAGCAGGGTAAAACGAAATAGTGGAAATGTGTCCAAAAGTTCCGGTATATTTCCCGTCATATTTACTGCCGAATGCATCGCAATTATCCTCGATTACCCAAAGATTATACTCCTTTGCAAGAGCCATAACCGCATCCAAATCAAACGGATTTCCTAACGTGTGGGCGAGAAAAATACATTTGGTTTTTTCGGATATTGCTTTCCGCATCATCGCTGCATCAATATTGTACGTTGGAATATCCACATCAACAAAAACAGGGACACAATTATTTTGCAATATCGGTGTAACTGTTGCCGGAAAACCGGCGGAAACTGAAATCACTTCATCTCCTGGTTTCAATCTGCGATCACCTAATTTTTCCGAAGTAAGCGCGGAAAACGCTACAAGGTTAGCTGATGACCCTGAATTCACGAGCGCAACATTCTTAACTCCCAGAAAATCAGCGATTTTTTCTGAAAACTCTTCCGAATACCGCCCCTCAGTAAGCCAAAAATCCAATGACGAATCGACTAAATTTATTAATTCATTTTCATCGAAAACACGTCCTGCATAATTTACCCGGCTTTTACCTTTTTCAAACAAAACACCTGCAAATTTTTCCTGATAATATTGCTTGGTAAGTTCTAATATTTGTTTTTTAGTTTCTTGATGAGCCACATCTAATCCTATTTAAGTTAAATACACAAGTTTGTTTTCACTGCCGATATTCATATACTCTTTTATCTGCTTCACACGTAAACCATAAACATCCTCACCTGATGTTTCTCCCAAGTAGCCATCCACCACAAACTGAATCGTTTGCTTAAAATCAAGCACCGGCGACCATCCAAGCAAATGGTTTGCTTTTGAAATATCCAATTTCAATAGCGATGCTTCGTGTTTTCGCTCTGCATCTTCAGGCACTATAAAAGAACCTTTTCCGGCTGCACTGATAAGTGCTTCCACTAATTTTTGTACAGAATAATTATTGACATCGCGAGGCCCGAAATTCCATCCGCCCGAAAATGACTGACCTCTTTCAAGCAATTTTGCTCCAAGTAACAAATAACCCCCAAGAGGTTCTAACACGTGCTGCCAAGGACGGGTTGCTTCGGGATAACGCAAACTTAGTTGTTTTTTTGTTTCTAATGCTCTAAAAAAGTCCGGGACTATACGGAATTCCGCCCAATCTCCGCCGCCAATTACATTTCCCGCACGCGCCGATGCAATTGCAGCATTGTTAATATCGGAGAAAAATGAAGCTTTGTAAGACGCTGTAACAATTTCGGATGCCCCTTTCGAAGCACTATAAGGATCTTTCCCGCCCATAGGGTCGTTCTCCCGGTAACCCCAAAGCCACTCGTTATTGTGATAACACTTGTCACTCGTAACATTAACAGCCGCTTTAATGCTTTTTACCAAGCGGGTAATCTCCAAGAAATTAACAGTCCCCATAACATTTGTTTCAAAAGTGTAACGTGGATCCGTGTATGATTCAAGCACCAAAGGCTGCGCTGCCAAATGGAATGCAATATCCGGCTGAATGTTATCGGCATATTTCAAAAAACCCGGAAAATCACGAACATCACCATCTCTATGCTCTATCTTTGAACTTAAATCCGTTACAACAAAGTTATCTTTTTTTGATTTTGGCGGAAGAGAATAACCAAAAACTTCCGCTCCGAGTTCTTTTAAGCAAATAGCCAGCCAAGAACCCTTAAACCCTGAGTCGCCGGTGAGAAGAACTTTTTTCCCTTTATAAAAATTGCTTAAATATCTCAAAGATTGTCTTTCCAAATTTTCCAAGGAGCTTTGCCTGACTGCCACATCTTTTCTAACTCTTGTTTATCGGACAGTTTATCCATCGCCATCCAGAATCCGTGATGATGAAAAGCATTCAGCTCTTGATTTTCAGCGAGCTTTTCCAAAGGTTCACGCTCAAAAATAGTTGAATCGCCTTCTATATAATCAAATACTTGTGGTTCAAGAACAAAAAATCCTCCATTTATCCAAGAACCATCGCCTGTTGGTTTTTCCTTGAAAGAAGTAACACTATTTGTAGCATCAATTTGCAAAGCACCAAAACGCCCGTGGGGCTGCGCGGCTGTAAGTGTTGCAATCTGCATTTTCTCACGATGAAACTCCACCACATCCTGAATATTCAAATCAGCCAAACCATCGCCATAAGTCAATAGAAAAGTTTCATTACCCACGTACTTTTGTACACGCTTTAACCGCCCGCCTGTAAGTGTACTGTCTCCGGTATCAACCAAAGTTATTTTCCAAGGCTCCGAATAATTTTGGTGGATTTCCGAATTATTGGACATCAAATCTATTGTTATATCTGACTTATGCAGATAGTAATTGAAGAAAAATTCCTTTATTACAAAACCTTTATAACCAAGACAGATAATAAATTCATTAAAACCATAATGGGAATATATTTTCATTATATGCCAAAGAATCGGCTTTCCGCCAATTTCAACCATAGGCTTAGGTTTGATACTTGTTTCTTCGGCAAGACGCGTACCAAGCCCGCCGGCTAAAATTACAACTTTCATATATTATTCATTTCATAAATTTTAAGAAAATAATCAAGCTATAAATCCTTGACCAATGCACTTGGCCTGACAAATATTTATTTTTCAGTTCTTTATACTTGTTTGAAGCTAAAAAAGCTCTGCCATTGGTTATTTCTTCAAAAGCATTTAGTAAATTACCATTTTTCATCCAATAATCAAAAGGGAAAGTGAAACCCATTTTCTTTCGGTCACATATCTTTTGCGGAATAGCATCAACCACATCCGATAGGAGATATTTCTGCTTACTAAAGGCTTTTCGGTCATTTAAATAAGGCATAACAGTACTGTAAAGTTCGTGGTCAACAAATGGAACACGCAGTTCCAAAGAATGTTGCATACTGAAAACATCTGAATCGTGCAATAATTGATTGCTCATATAACCTAACGATTCTATATAACTTATTGCTTCAATCGTTGATAATTGTTCTAAAATTTCTTGGTCATAAGACTGTAAAAACAGTTCTTCGATTATAGAATTATATTTTTCATCATCTTCTTTGCTTAACTGCATCCCATAATATCTTGTCTCATCATCGCTAAATAATCCTCTGAAAAGATTATACTCTGACCAAGGTATATAATAATTATTTAGAAACTGCTTAAATTTTTTGTTTCGTAATTTTGGAATAATTACACTAGCTAATGATAAAAACTCTTTACTGAAAGGAATCTTTTTTATCATTTGAATTTGTGGTATAGCCTTAAACAACGAATAACCTCCGAATAGTTCATCTCCGCCCAATCCTGACATTACCACTTTTAGTCCAAGGTCTTTTGCCGCTTTGCTTACGAAATAAGTATTTACCCCATCAACAGTAGGCTGGTCCATAGAATCGAAAATGTCATCTAAACTGTTAATAACCTCTTGTTCAGTAAGCCGATATTCATAGTGGTTGGTCTGAAAAGTATCCGATGCGAACTGCGAAAACTTTGATTCGTCTAATTCGCTTTCATCAAAGGTAACTGAAATAGTCTTTATTTTTGTATGCGAAATTTCTCTCATCAGAGCCACTATCGCGGTTGAGTCCATCCCGCCGGATAAAAACGCACCAACTTCTACATCCGCGACACAATGAGCTTTAATAGTATCAATTAAAGCATTTTTTATTTCTTCTCCGGCATCGCTATTATATTTTTTCCTTTCTCTACCCGCGACCAAATCGCTGAATTTCCACCATCTTTTTTTTTCTAAGCTTCCATTACGCCCTATAAATAAATACCATCCGGGATAAATAGAAAAAGTTTCATCATAAAGCGTGAATGGTGAAGGAATAGACCCTGACCTCAAAAATAAATTTAACGATATACCCGAGGTTGCAAGTGCCGGTATATAATGCTTAATCGCTTTTAGTTCAGATGAAAAGACAAATTCGCCGTTTTGTAAATGATAATAAAATGGCTTTATACCAAATCTATCACGTGCCGCGAACAAGGTTTGTTCAACATCGTCCCAAATAGCGAAAGCAAACATACCTCTTAGTTTACCAAGGCATCCTGCCCCCTCTATAGCATAAAGTTTCAGAAGTACTTCCGTATCGCTATTAGAATGTAATGGCTTTATTCTCCCCCCTGATTGCTGAATACTATACGCCAATTCTTTCCTTATTTCTTGGTAATTATATATTTCACCATTAAAAGTGATAGTATATCTGCCATCTTCAGTTGTCATTGGCTGGTGTCCTGCTGGACTTAAATCAATAATTGATAAACGTCTGTGTCCCAATCCAGCATTGCCATTCGCGTTAATATAAATCCCTGCATCATCAGGCCCGCGATGATACATAGTATCTCTGGCGGAAATTAATTTTTCTTTATTAACCGGTTTGCCATTAGTATTAATTACTCCGAATATTCCGCACATATTTTAGCCTAAAAGGAACTGCATCATAATAGTTTTCGCGCTGAATTAATTAAATTACTTTTGGGGGATACACAATTGGAAACAGCAACGCAATCGCCGTTAATCCCACACCCATATAAACAAAAAACAAGGGCAATGTTGCCGAACCAACTCCAACCAGCCAGGCTTCCAACTGGGCGTGGATTATAAAGGCAAACAAGAATGAAATTATTAATTGTAAAAGGTTAATTGTTAATGTTGAATTAGATTGAACAATGTTCTTTGTGATTTTTAATTTGCTTTTTACTAAAAACCACAAATGAATTACTACATAGGTTATCGGTAGAAGAAATAAAATTAACCCTACATAACCAACTTCTTCAATCAAAGCTAAAACAGACGATCCTTTTTCTCTAATGTACATGGCTTGTTCATTCTGTGTGCCGGCATTATTTCCTTTATATGTTGCGCTATTTCCCAAAATAGCGTAATGACTGCCTGTTCCCGTTAAAATAATGTTAGGATCGCTTATTCCATAACCCAGCCCAAACAATCCGCCGTGTTTTGCCGCTATCAACGAAGATTTTATTAAAAATTCCCGTGAAGACAGTAATGTGGGAAATTTCTTCAGAGCTATTTTTTCAACTTCATTTTTAATTAAAGGATTTACTATCAAAATTCCGGCTGTCAAAATTGCAATAACCAAGTAACAAGCTGCAGCTTTCCATTTATATACAAAAACAAACCACACCGCAAGTGCCAAAAACAAAGAGGCAATAGATGCACGGGAATATGTAAGAATTAAAATTACAAGATTCAAAGCAAAAAGAACAAAATATAAAATTAATTTTATATTGATTTTGTTCCTACTCTCTGCGTCTCCACAAAACTCCCTCGCTATTCCCCAAACACTCGCGGGTATTGTAAATAAAATCAACGCACCAAGTGTGTTTTGGTGTCCCGCAAACCCCATAAAACCCTTGCCGTTGCCTCCCGTCCATACCTCGTTTGGATAATTCAAAATCAAAGAAGCTAATGACAACGCAACAATCAGAATATTCAGAGGCAAAAAAACATTCAGATCAAAATTGTCTTTTACTTTAAAATAAGTATAACTACCAACTAAAGACCCAATAGATATAAGTGCGAAATATAAACTTCTGCTTATAGTAATAACCGGAAAAGAAGACCACAATGCTGTTATTAAAGACCAACAAGAAAACAAAAGCAACAAAACTACGGTTCTTTTTAGTTGTTTGTTTAATTTGATTTCTTTCGCACCTGTCACGATAAAATAGAGCAGTAAAACCGGCAAAATGTAATAAACTTTTGCAATTACCGGATACGCTCTTGAGCCGGCAACAAATACAGCGATTGGAAGAATTAATTTATTATTTTTAGAAGTAAAAAAATAATTAATTAACAAATTATTATCTCTGATTCAACTTCATTCAAATGGATGGATGAATTATTACTATTTAATCGGTTAAACGCCTTGTGTATAGGCGCAACCTTCATAAAGTTGGGTCTCGCCCCAACAACGGATATTATTTTTTTCAAAAAAGAGTTGTATTAATTGTCAATGGTTAATTGATGCTAATTAATGGTTTTGCATCTGCTATTGGCGTTTTGTCTTTTCCTAAAGAATTTGGTTTGCCAAGAAGAAAGTCATCAGCGATTTGTCTGAGTATCATCACCGGTAATAAAAATACGTGTAAAGAAAAGATAAAGTTTCCGATTGTGAGGCAAAATAAGTATATACCCATTGAGGAGTTACCGCTCGAGGTGAAAGACGCAAAAATTTACGGTCGGCGGTAATAATCTTCGCATCCTCCGCAGCCGCGGAAAGTTCGATTAGATAATCTTCAATATCGGTTTTCGCGAGCAAGTTTTCATTGTCGATATACGAAGGCGTATTAAGAATATGCAATTTACATTCAAATAATCGTTTTCATATTCATTATAATGCTTATTAAATACATAACGAAGATTATGAATTTGGCTTGATGAAAGAGCCGCTTTTTTCGTTTTTATAAGATACAAAAACAAAGCGGCATATTGATTGCTCGTTTTATCACGCCGCGTTATCTGGTCGATAATAAAGTTATTATCAAAAATAAATAGCATAAGTTGTAATTATTAAATTAGTTTAAGCACATCGTCCATCGAGTGAATCGCGGTTAATCCGAATTTCAAACAAAATTCTTCCAACTGTCGCGGTTCAATCGTTGAATGTTCTTCGCGGCAACGCTTTTCATAATAACGGTCCATTATCATTATTCCCCTTGTTTCTTTGTAATCGAGATTTTTAATTTCCTCCGGAGCAATCCGCGCCTCAATCTCGATCGCATCTTTATTGGTATCGTTAAACCCGGGCAAATTAATTAAATACCAATCATCCTTTTGATGTATCGCCAATGTTTTCATAATATAAATCCAAATTTTTCACTTAAAGTAAAGAACTTCATCGCCTATCTAACCATTAACAATTGATAATTAACCATTAAACTCAGCATCCAACAACATATATGGTTTTACCGCCAATGTTTTCAGTTTGCCAATATATTTTTTCGTCCCAATTCTTCTTGTCACTCCTGTCAAAAATAACTAACCATCCGATATTTTCGCCAACGGTTGTCAAATAATCACTCAATTGCGAAAGTCCCTCTTTCACAACCGACTTTGAATACATTATTTTCAATTCTATCGGGTACTTGTTGTTTTCGTAGACCACGCATAAATCCATTCGTTCCCTGCCGGAAGCGTATTCCCGCAGTATCTCACCCCCGCCGTTGATTATCCGCTGCAAAAACGCCTGCAATATCAAATGAGGTGCGGCTTCTTTATACTCGTATTTTTCCATCCATATATCCGAGTTTTCCCTCCAAAACTGCTGAAAGCCTTTTAACAATCCT
>CAIYTF010000104.1 GCA_903929035.1 uncultured Ignavibacteriales bacterium | reverse complement strand
TAGCTATATCCGAAATTAGTAAATCACACTTTTGAGCTAACACAAGTCTCTCTTTTTCAACTTCATCAATCAGTATTTTGACAAAAATATCCGCTGTTCTATGGAAAAGGGGGGAGCTTTAAATTATGGAACTTTTTAAACTCGACTTTTCGTGCAGGCACTATTTATGAACTACCCCCTTATTCTCCCGCTAAACCAAGAATATTTATAAGTCTTTCGCGAGTGTCTTTTGGCAGCTCGATAGAGTAGTTACGATAAAATTCAATGGTGCATTCGACTGACTGAAAATAGTTTTGGCACGAGTTACAGCCTTCCAAATGCAGGCGGATGGCTTTGCAGCGTTCCGATTGCAAATCCTCACCCAGCCGGTCGCAGATGTGATTCATCACTTCAGGGCAGGTTACGTTTTGTTCATCACTCATTTGTTCATTGCCTTTACTAATTCATTTCTTAAAAAAGCTCGCGCGCGGTGTAAGCGCGATTTAATAGCTGCAACCGAAAGCCCCGTTATTTCAGCAGTTTCTTCAGCACTCTGCTGCTCAACGTCACGTAATATAAACACCAACCGATATTTCGGCTCAAGTTTTACTATCGCGGCATCAAGCAAAGCGCGAAGTTCTTTAGTTTCATAGTCTTTCTGCGGCAATGCCCGTGTATCGGATAAGTATTTTTCATTAAATAAACTGTCTTCTGTTTCAATTTCAACAAATTCGTATTTGCCGTTTTTACGTGCCTCCATCAAACAATGGTTGGTTACAATTCGGTACAGCCACGTGGAAAGCTTTGAGTTTCCGTCAAAATTAGCTAATCCTCTTATCATACTGATAAAAGTTTCCTGCATAATGTTTTCCGCTTTTTCGCGATTACGGCATATTTTATAACTAAAGTTATAAATAGTCTGCTCATATTTTTTTACTAAAACAGTAAGCGCGCTCCTATCTCCTGATTTTGCTGATTCAATTATTTCTGTTTCGGTCATTTGGTTTGATGAATTTTAAATGAGTAAGATTCAAAGATTAAGCCCTTGTAAAGAAATAACCTTTACAACTTCTAAATCTAACCTTCGCGGTCTTCGCATCTTCGCGTGAGAAATTGTTAATGTTATTTCTTATACAAGCCCTAAGCCCCAAAAAGTGCAAGAATTCAGAATCAGCGGAGTAGTTACCATTTGCCTCTACTCTGCTGATTCGGATGAAATGCTGAAAATTTTAGTTATCAGCTTCAACAATCGCGGTTTCGTCTTTCGTGAGGACTTTATCTAAGTCAAGAAGTATCAGAAGTCTGTCCTCGAGTTTCGCGACAGCGGTTATGTAGTCCGCGTCAATACCGGCTACCAGCGCGGGCGGTTTTTCGGTTATGTCGCGGGAAATGCGCAGCACTTCACTTACGGCATCTACTATAAACCCGATTGTTTTGTTTGCAATTTCCACAACAATTATCCGGGTGTTTTTGTCGTGCTCAATTTGAGGCAGCCCTAATCGTTTGCGAAGATCGATAATCGGAATTACTCTGCCGCGCAAGTTTATCACGCCCTCGACAAAATCTGGCGCGTTTGGCACACGGGTAATAACTGTCATCTTGTTAATTTCCTGCACTTTCAGGATATCAACACCAAATTCTTCTTCGCCAACCTTGAAACTAACGAGTTGAATCAACTCTGTCGTATCGCTTTTTTGTGGATTAACTAATCCCATAGAGTACTCCTGTAAATTATTATTGTTTTTCAAATTCTATTGTAACCTAAATTGAGCGCGCCAATCAAAAAGAAAGCCTTTTGGGAATTATGTGCTGAAAAACAGTACTTTTGCAGCTCAAAAACAAAATAAATAATCAACCCAAAAGATGATACAAAGATGCAAAAAGGCGGACAAATAAACCAATTGAAAATAAAGGTTCTTCTATAAAATCAGTGGAAAGGGGAATTAAATCGTGGAAATAAAAACGGAAGTTGAAGAATATGCATCTAAAAAAGGCGGACAGAATGTCCGCCTTATCAAAAAATATTAGTCGTTAATCTTTATTAGTTCAACTTCAAATGTCAGCACTGCACCCGGGGGAATTAATCCGTTACCGGCTCCGCGTTCGCCGTAGGCTAAGTCAGCGGGGATTACGAGCAGCCATTTGTCGCCTTCTTTCATTAGTTTCAATGCCTCTGTCCAGCCTTTTATTACGCCATTGACAGGGAAACTTGCAGGTTCACCGCGCGAATAGGAATCGTCAAAAACGGTTCCGTCAATCAATGTGCCTTTATAGTTGGTGGTTACCGTGCTGGTATCAACAGGGGTCTTTCCTGTGCCGGTTTTTAGAACTTTATATTGCAATCCGCTGGGGAGAACAACAACGCCTTCTTTTTTGGCATTTTCTTTCAGGTAGTTTTCCCCTACACTTTTGTTTTTTTCAGAATCAGCCTTCATTTTCTCCTGCTTCTTTTTCATTAAATTTGTTTGGAAAGCTGTTAAGACAGATGTCATTTCCGAGTCTGAAATGATAGAGGATGAGTCGCGTGATAATCCATCGTTAATTCCGGCGGTTAGTTTTTCAACGTCAACTTCAATTAAATTCATTTTCAGGTTCTTGGCAAAACTGAAACCGATTGAGTAGCTTACTTTGTCTTCATCTGATTTGAGCATAACTTTGTCCTTTGCCGATTGCGCGGACACCATTACGCCAAGAAATAGAAAGCAAGCAAATGTCGCGAGTGAACGCATATTTTTTTCCTTGTCCTTTATAGTTAAATGATTATTTTATAGAATATTTTTCTCGATGAATTTTCCGAGCTGCAATAATTTTGATTCACAAAAATGACTCGCGAGCAGCTGCATCCCGATTGGAAGTCCCTGATTATCAGAGCCTATCGGGATATTTAATCCGGGAATTCCCGCGAGGTTAGTGGAGATAGTAAAAATGTCACTCAGATACATCTCGAGCGGGTCAGTGGTTTTCTCACCGAGTTTGAATGCCGTTGTAGGGCTTGTCGGGGTGATGATTATATCAACCTCGCCAAAGGCCTTTTCAAAATCTTGTTTAATGAGCCTGCGGACTTTTTGAGCTTTTTTGTAGTAGGCATCATAATAACCCGATGATAGAACATACGTGCCAAGCATAATACGGCGTTTTACTTCAGTGCCGAAACCCTCTGAACGCGTGTTTTTATACATATCCGCGACAGTTCTGCTATCCTGACCGCGATAGCCGAACCGTACACCGTCATAGCGCGCGAGATTGGAAGAAGCTTCCGCGGTTGTAAGAATATAATAAGCTGCAATCGCGTAATCCGTATGGGGCAATTTGATGCACCTAATTTCGTATCCCGCATTCGCGAGTCTGCTTACAACATCTTCTATTTCCGTTTTAATTTCCGGCTGCAATCCCGAGCTGAAATATTCATCGGGGATACCAATAACAAGCTTTTCCCCTCTTGCTGAAAGATCATTAACATAGTCTGCCGGTTGAGACATAAAAGAAGTGGAATCCTTGGGGTCGTGCCCCGCGAGAACTTCCAATGCAAGCGCGACATCGTCAATATATTTTCCAAATGGACCAATGCTATCGAACGAGGATGCAAACGCTGTAAGTCCAAATCGCGATACCAATGAATAGGTTGGTTTTAATCCATATACACCGCAGAACGCGGCAGGCTGTCGAATAGAGCCGCCGGTATCAGTCCCGATAGAAAAATCACACAGGCTGGCAGCAACTGCAACTGCAGAACCGCCGCTGGAACCGCCGGGTGCGCGGGTGTGGTCAACAGGATTTAGCACGGAGCCAAAAGCCGAGTTCTCATTTGAAGAACCCATTGCAAATTCATCGCAATTGGTTTTGCCGATAATGATTGCATCTTCATCAATCAATTTTTGTACTGCTGTTGCAGTATATAGCGGTATGAAGTTTTCTAAAATTTTGGAGGAACAGGTGAGAGGTTTCCCTTCAATGGAAAGCACATCTTTGATTGCCACGACAAGTCCGGCGAGTTTACCGGCAGTGCCCTTCTCTATTTTTCTTTCAACCGCTTCAGCTGAGTGAAGCGCGGCTTCAGAAAAAACAAAATTGAACGCGTTTAATTCACGTTGCGCGTCTATCTCCGCGAGATAATTTTTAACTGATTCAGTTGGGGAAGCCTCTTTATTTTTAAATGCAGAAACTATATTAAGACACGATTGGTTGTTTTTCACTATGAGTTATTCGTTTTATTTTCTTCAGATTTATTTTTAGCCGGATCAACTTCAATTGCTTGTTTTATTTCATTTTCAACATCATTCATAGCACGTTGAAATTGTTTAATTCCTTTGCTTACCGTACGCATCATTTCAGGCAATTTATCAGGACCGAAAAGAAGCAGAGCAACTAAACCGATAACAATAATTTCAGTGAACCCGATATTTGAAAACATATAGGGCTATTATTTCTTTTTTTCGTCATCAACAGCAGGTTCATCTTCTTTCATCGATTTCTTAAATTCCTTTACACCTTTGCCAAGTCCGCCCATCATTTCGGGAATCTTTTTACCGCCAAACAGAATCAATACAATTATTCCAATAATAAGAATTTCGGGGAGACCTATGTTGCTCATAATAAAACCTTGATATAATAATGTAAAATAAATTATTCTTATTCTTGGACTTTAACATCAACAGGGCGATGATGAAATGAATAAATAATGCCACGTAAAATACCATATAAGATGAATAATAAAAAGATAAAAAATAATCCTCGCCCTTTTGTAATAATTGCCGCGATAGTAGAAACAAGCAGCAGGAAAGAGAAAACAGGGCGTTTCATAATTCCCTCTTTATTGAGGGAAGGAATCATATCGAATTTTATTCGGCTTGCCATTAAAAAGGCTAAGCTAAACGCGAGTAAAGTGGAAAACAAGGAGTTGTTCCCCGCCGGTATGCTATTGTCTGAAAAAAGCAGGACGTATGCCGAAACCATAATCGCGGAGGAAGGGATTGGTAATCCTTTAAAGTATTCTTTGCTAAAGCCCACGAGTTCGGAGTTAAAGCGGGCGAGTCGGAATCCGCCTGCAAAAAGATAAAGCAGACACGCGGCAATTAGATAGAAATTATCAAAAGTGTTATTAATCGCGAGTAGCAAAAACGCGGGAGCAAAACCAAAACTGATGACATCGGAAAGCGAATCAAGCTGTACGCCAAAGTGACTGCTTGTTTTCGTTAGCCGTGCCATAACACCGTCAAGAGTATCTGCAACAGTGCCGATAATTATTAACCACGCTGCAAATTCAAAGTCTTTTTGGACGGCATATATAACAGAAAAAAAACCGCACATCATACTGCCGAACGTAAAAAAGTTTGGCAACGCTCGTTTCACGGAATAATGAACAGCCATTATTTAATACCTTCTATTTCTTTGTAATGGAACAGTACAGTTTCGCCGGCAGTTACCACATCTCCGATTTTCACGTTAGTAACCCATTCTTTCGGGGCAATTACATCAACACGCGAACCGAATTTTATCATACCGAATCGTTTCCCTATGGTGACGGAATCGCCTTCTTTAAGATCATATATAATGCGGCGGGCAACAAATCCTGCTACCTGAGTAAAAAATATTTTTCCTCGCGGTGAACTGATGCCTATTTCAGAGCGTTCGTTTTCGGACGAGGCTTTATCCTCGAAAGCCGCGATAAATTTCCCTTGGATATATTTTACATATCCAACAGTTCCGCTTATTGGGATGCGGTTCACGTGAACATTTAGCGGTGACATAAATACTGAAATTTGGGTTGCTTTGCCTTTAATAAAATTTGGTTCATCAACTTCTTTGATTACAATTATCTTGCCGTCTGCAGGCGAGATGAGGATGTTATTTCCCGCGGGCGGGGTCCGTTCAGGGTCACGGAAAAACTGCAGCGTGAAAATCATCACCAAAGCGGCAAGCGCGAACAACACGTACCGCGGCCAAACTGATGAATTCCATATACCGGATCCAATTAGTACAAAAGCAATCATAGCTGCAACTGCTATTGTTGAATAGCCATATTTCGTAAACATTAAAATTCCTTTGTTTATAAAGGGTTAATTATCAATGGTTAATTGTAAGTTCATAATTTTAATTAACCATTAACCATTGATAATTAACCATTAATTTTTCATTGTTGAATAGTATTCAAGAGAAACTCAACGTGCTTCTTTAATTGGGCAGCGTCATCAAGTTGAAAATAGTCTATGCCGGTTTCAGTCATATCAGGGTTGTTAATTATTTGCAGCATCGGGGGGAAAAAATCCCCGGTAATTGCAATCTTATCATCTGTCTTGCCGAAAATACAAGTGAAAGAAATTACAGAAGTATTCCGCCGTTCAAAAAATGACTTCAGTATCGCGTTAATTTTAGTACACAACCGGCTAATGAACTTCAAATCTTCCACAGACGAGAGACCAACAGAAATAATCTGGTCTTTTGAAATTGATGCACCGTTCATATCAATTAATCCATACTCGAATACAGGCAGCGGGTAAGGTTCCCAAACATTTTTTTCAAATATCAGCGCGCTTGCAGAGTCTAAGTGATTGACAACTCTCGCGAAAAAGGGATACGGCGCGTGTTCCGTAAATAAAAGTGAATTTTCATCTGCTATTCCTTCAAACAGAACCGGTATTTTGAAAGAAGTCAAGTATTCAAAGAAAAATCGATTTAGCTTGATATAATCTTCGGAAAGGGTTTTATATCGGATTTTTTTGCCGCTTGACACCTGAATAGATGTCGGAGCAATCTTATTTATAGCCATAAGCAACTTGGCACTTCGACTTCACCCAGAGTGACCGGCTATATTTAAGGATTGTTGAATGCAGCCGATTTCTGAGCGGTTTAGCAAAATTCATAATAAAATTGTAATCATAATTTTTATTCAAGCCTATCCTGATATAATAATGAAAGGAAATATGCCGAAAAATTAGCTATGTAAAGAAAACTGCATAATTTCCAAAACTTTAACTCATATAATAAAAAGAAAGTATAAAATATCAAATTGTTTTATACATTAGAGTTAGGGCTTGTCAAGAAATAACTTTCGCGATCTTCGCGTCTTCGCGTGAGAAATTGTTAAGATTATTTATGAACGAGTCCTTATCGCGCACTCTGTTTTCACTATTAATGCAATTTGGGATTAATCGAAATCGTAGCGATTATAATACTCCACTTTGATATCGCGTGTCATAAGCTCGTTAGCGGCTTGTTTCACATCTTTATCTTCGAATAATATTTTATAAACTTCAAATGTTATAGGTGCCTCGATATTATGCAGGCGGGCTAAATCAGATGCTGATTTACTTGTAGTAACTCCTTCGGCAACAGCTGTCATACCTTTAAGTACTTCAGCTAATTTCATTCCCCCGCCAATTTTTTCTCCCACGTATCTATTTCTACTATGTCTGCTCATACAGGTCACTATCAAATCGCCAATACCCGAAAGTCCTGAAAAAGTTTCCGGGCAGGCACCAAGCGCGATTCCTAAACGCGAAATTTCGGCAATGCCGCGTGTCATTAAAGCAGCTTTCGTATTGTCGCCATACCCTATTCCCTCGATAATACCGGAACCAACGGCAATAACATTTTTAAAAGCACCGCCAAGTTCAACGCCTAGAATATCTGATGATGAATAAACTCTGAAATATGAGGTGTTAAATGCAGACTGAATCAATCTGGAAGTTGGCACTTCTTTAGATGCGGCAACAACTGTTGTAGGAATTTTTCTGCTTACTTCTTCGGCGTGGGAAGGACCGGAAATAACGCCCACCTGTCCCGCGCTTAAAAAAGGGAAAACATTGGAAATAATACACGAAACGGTAAGGTTAGTATTAATTTCAATACCTTTAGATATAGAAACAAAAATAGTATTCTTTACTGCCGACTTATCTAACTGTACAAGCACACCTCGTAGAAATTGCGTTGGCACACCCAAAACAATAATATCTTGCCGGTAACAAGCCTCGGCAAGATCATTTGTGACTTTCATTTTATCTGGGAAAGGAATCCCGGGTAAGTAGGTAATGTTTTCGCGCTTTTGCCGGAGAATTAAGCTGTAATCTTCTTTGTATTCCCAGAGGGTTACATTATGACCATTATCAACCAGCAATATAGCTAATGTTGTACCCCACGCCCCTGCACCAAGAACGGCAATATTCATACAAAGCTACTTTTTCCTGCCAAAAGAAATTTTACTTTCCTGCCCTGCAATCAGGCGTCTTATATTTGCACGATGAGTATATGTTACTAACAAGGCAATAAGAATTACAAACGGCAGTAATGTTCCATAGCCGTTTATTGTCACGTGAAAAACATTCGCGCGAATAATCATAATCAGGGGAATGGATGTTGCTGCAAGAATTGAACCTAAAGATACATAACGGAAAACAGCTACGGTAAGAAAAAAGATACCCAATGCTATAAATATATCTATATGAACTAATGTAACCAATATTCCCAGTCCGGTAGCAATTCCTTTCCCGCCTTTGAAATCCGCGAATATTGTCCAAATATGACCAATAACCGCGGTTACACCGGCTATAATCTGCACTAAAGTAAAATCATCGAATGGTGTTTGGTTAGGAAAAGGAAAACTTCCCAAATATAATCGCGAAATTACAACAACCGCGAACGCCCCTTTCAAGGCATCTAATAAGATAACAAGCACACCATATTTCCAGCCAAGTACACGCGTTATATTTGTTCCGCCCATACTGCCGCTGCCTTGGGAACGAATATCAATATTACCTGCTGAGCGGGCAATTAAAATACCGGTTGGAATTGAACCGATCAGGTATGACAAAACGATTATTACTAATAAATTAAGCAT
>CAIYTF010000103.1 GCA_903929035.1 uncultured Ignavibacteriales bacterium | reverse complement strand
GCCGTAATATCAATGGCGAATATGAACGATGTCGCACCGATAACCAAAATAGTCGAAAATATATTGAAACAATTGTCAAATCGCGATCATATTAAATTCGATGAGAAATACATAAAACTCCTTCTTTTCGCCTATATTTCTATGACCAAATCGTATTTTATCAAAAGCGAACCTGAAACAAACAAGAAATATCCGGATTTATTATTCTTGAGAACAAACCGTTTTCGCCCAAAGTATCAACACCTTTTCGAGTTGAAATATATCAAAAAAGAAAACGCCGGCAAACTTGACGAAGTCAGAACTGCCGGCATTGAACAGGTAAAAGGATATTTGGCTCTGGATGAGGTTAAGAGGATTAGTAACTTGAAATTTTGGCTTATAATATTCACAGGTGATGTTTGTTCGGAGTGTCGAGAAATTACATTGGCGTAAGTTTGATTCAGCACTTATTGCTTTCGTATCAATATCTTATTAGATAAATTTCAAATAGCAGGTCATATTTTCCGGTTATCTCGCGTGCGAATTTATGAGTGTTTGAATATGCCGAAAAATATATCTATTATTACTCAGTATTTTAAATTAAATTTCAAATTATGCAAGAACGAGTATTAAAAGCTTTGGATACAATCAGGCCTTATTTAAAGGCCGATGGGGGTGACGTGGAATTAATTAACATTTCCGATGATGGAATTGTACGCGTGAAATTGGTTGGTGCCTGCAGTTCGTGCCCTATGTCGCAAATGACATTGCGCGCGGGCGTTGAACGCGCGTTGATTCGCGAAGTTCCGGGAATTCGCCGCGTGGAAGCGGTAACTTGAGAGTATTTTTAGTGACAAGCAGATATAAATACGCGTGAAAAAATATTTGATTGCTGCCGCGGCATCTACAGCCGCGATTTTATCTGTATGGTATTTCTCCGAAATATTTATATTGCTGTTTCTGTCCTTGTTGATTGGTCTTATTCTCGATCCGGCAGTTTCTTTCTTTGAAAATATATTAGTGAAACGCAGCCGTGCAACGGGCATAACATTCGCGCTTGTGTCCTTATTTATATCAGTTGCTTTCTCAAAATATGTTCCTGATCTCGTTTTCCAAGTTGGCGAACTATCCAAGAATTTACGTCCTGAAGAATTTAAGCAGGAAATAAAAGCAATCGAAAATATTGCACGGTTATATTTTCCGCTGCTACAGGAAAATATGTTGTCCTCGAAATTTGAAGCTCTTGTTACCAATTCAATAGCGGGCATAATCAACCAATTTTCAGATGTTCTTTCGGGTTTCTTTTCAGTAGCTGCTTTCATTGTTATCATTCCATTTTTAACATTTTTTATCGTTAAAGACAGGCAGTCAATTATAAAAGGAATTTTAAATTTTTTGCCTAACAAATATTTTGAAATTTCTTACACCGTGTTACAAAAAGTTTCGGAACAGATGGGAAAATATGTACGCGGGTGGCTGATAGATGCGGCATTTGTTGGAATTTCCTGCGGAATTGTATTTAGGAATGAATTAAAAATAAGTGATAACAGTTCATAAAATATAGTTACAATTGTGTTATGAATAAAAATGAATATAATTTTGATATTGAAAAGGCCACGATACTTTTCTTTAATAATTTATCTGAAAAAGATAAACGTC
>CAIYTF010000102.1 GCA_903929035.1 uncultured Ignavibacteriales bacterium | reverse complement strand
TGGTCCGGACAGCACGATTGCATTAAACACTTTCAGAGTGGATTCGCCGATGAAAGGAAATGTGTCTGCTACGGATGAAACAAAACTATCATTTCACTTGGTAAATATTGATACTAAAACAATGAAAATGACTGCACGCGAGTGTTTGTGGAACACAGTTCCAACCGCTCCTTCGACTCCTATAGTTTTTGGAGCAAGTAAGACCGTTTCATTAATTCCTCAAGGAGTTACTACTGCTATTGCAGCTAACGAACACCAATCGGTAAGCAGCTATGCATTACAGCAAAATTATCCAAATCCATTTAATCCTTCGACCACGATTTCGTTTGCTTTGCCGTTTGAAAGTAAAGTTAATCTTGC
The DNA here is from genome assembly GCA_903929035.1 of uncultured Ignavibacteriales bacterium. Lineage (GTDB taxonomy): Bacteria > Bacteroidota > Ignavibacteria > Ignavibacteriales > Ignavibacteriaceae > CAIYTF01. The sequence goes on along the minus strand of CAIYTF010000102.1, from coordinate 24,599 downwards.
AGTATATAATGTTGTAGGAGAAGTAGTAAAAGAATTGGTTAATGAAACTGTTTCTACCGGATATAGAACAGTCCATTTCGATGCTTCGTCATTATCATCGGGAGTTTATTTCTATGCTTTAAAAGCCGTTTCCCTTGACGGCAAACAAAATTATAAAAGCGTGAAGAAAATGATTTTGATTAAGTGAGTTTTTGCAGAGGTAATGAATGCCTCTGCAATTAATAATTATAGGAATCAATAATTTTTCAGTTCCTCTCCATATCCAAAAAAAGGCGTACACTTGTGTACGCCTTTTTTTATGCTAACTGAAGAACCCTGATGGGTGGAGGCAAATATCAGTCGTTAATTAAATACTATGTTCTGGTTCTACAGTCTCTTTAAGCAAATTCTTCCGGATAGAATAATGTAAAGACAACATACATACAGCCACAGAAAGGCATATTATAGCACCCCAGCCATCATCTTTTACATAAGCAATAGCGGCGGCGAATGCATACAAAGCACCGATAATCCGTATAGAATTTGATTTCATTTCCATTTATTTCTCTTTCTTTTTATAGTACTTTAAATAGCTTTAAGCCGTTTCTAATTTAAGAATCGCGGGTTCTGTTATTTTCTTGGGATAGATTACTGTTTCTTTTGCTTTATGCAGTCCACGAGACAGCTTGAGCATATAGAAATTCAAAGAGTCTTCGTCACACATTAATGATGCGGAATTATAAAATTTTATTCCGTGCTGTTCATATTCCTGCATTTCGTGGACGTGACCGTGCAGCACGATATCAACTCCGCATTTATCCAGCACTTTCAGAATTTTCTTTTTCCCCCGCAATTTCATTGTCTGCTTTTCGATATTCAACCAAAGTTTCCGTGCAAGTAAATCATTTGATGCATCGATTTTATTGAAATGGTGGTGCAGCAAGTGGATATGATATTTAATATTGGCTTTGTAGTTTGAACAAATATCAGCCAGCTCTTTCATTTGATGCTTTGATATTAAACCATTTGACGCGAACGGATTGGTAATGCCGGAATACCTCGCGATAGAATTCCATCCGGTGATAAGCAATGGTCCGACTATTTTGCCAAATGTATATTCCGGTTCATTAGATATATAGAAGCAGGTTCGATTTATTTCAGAGAAACATTCATTAAAGAAATTAACCTTTGCTTCATAGTCTGTCTTTCTGCACCGGTCAGGGAAAACCAAAAAATCTTCAAGTTTATGCAATCCGCCATAGATATCGTGGTTGCCAATTACCATAGATGTTCTCTCGCTATCAAGGAAATCATACTTGAAAAGTAAAGACCGTATTTTCTCAAGATCATCAGGGTTTGAAGTATCCGACAAATCGCCTGTTATGCAAAGATGATCTATTTTTCGTTTATTCAGTTTTCGTAATAAACGCGCGAGTTTATCCAAATTAGACTTTTTCAGCTCTGTGTTAATATGCAAATCTGAAATATGAGCTATTTTCATTTTATTCATAGTTTATGCCGGGTTTTCTGCAAGTTGAACTAAATCCGAACGGTTTGGTACCAAATATCTATCTTTCTTTTCCTGTTTTAAGGCATAGAGGTTAATAAGGATAAATCCGTCAATGCAGAATTGAAAATCAGGGTCGATATTGAAACCAAGGAAAGATACACCGTCAGGCTCAGCCAGTAAAGTATATTGTTTAAACAAAACTGGAACGGTAAATCCATATTGTTTTAGATAGGTTTTTAATTGTTTGAATTCGCTTTTATATGTTCCTGCATTAAATAATTCGCTAAGTTCTTTATTTCGAGCCGGCTGAATAATAAACTGCATTTTGGGAAGAATTTTGTTATTGCCGCCGTACCATTTAGAGTAGTAATACACCAATAGTTCAATTGCTTCCTGAGAATACGAACTGCTAATGCTAACCGGTCCAAAAAGATACTGTATATTTGAAAATTCAGATATATATGCCCCAATTCCTTGCCAGAGAAAATCTAATGCTGATGAATTCCAGTATTTTGCTTGTATAAAACTCCTGCCTAATTCCACGCCGTCTGTCAGCAAATATTGCAGCTCGGGTGAGAAGTCAAACAAATTTTGAGAATATAGCTTAAATCCGGAGTTGATCTTATGAAGTTCCCTGCACAAACCAAGACGGTATGAACCAATAATTTCCAATGCTTCGTCATCCCATAAAACTATATGCTTGTAATAGTGATCATATATATCGGAATCTTTCTTGCTGCCGGTTCCTTCACCTACTCTCCGGAAAGTAACTTCTCGCAGACGGGCAATTTCACGCGTAATATTAACACACCTTGATTCAACCACATACAATGATTGTCCTTCAGCGGGTGACAGCAGTTTACGGGAAAGTGATAATTCGTTTTTAATAAGTTTTCTATCAACGGGGTGAACTATATTTTTTTCGGTAATGAATATTTCTTTCTTGTTACTGCCTATCCTGTATAAATGTTTTTTCAAGAGTTTGGTTTGCAGGTTATCGTTTTTGATGCTGCCCTGAAATGATTTTGCAGGAATTGGGTTGCCAATAAAAATGTTAGCACTCTTGCCCCGCTTGTTGAAGATTTCACGCGGTAGAAGAAAAGTGGAAACTTTTTTGTAAACCAAGGATGCAAAATAAAACAGCATTGAATTACGTGCCTGAATATGAACAGGTAAGACCGGGGCATTAAACTTTTGCGCGAAATAGAGCGTGCTGTTTGTCCACTTACTGTCGCGAATTCCATTCAGAGATAGACGAGATACTTCACCGGCGGGGAATATTATTACAGCTTCTTCTCTTAATAGAGCCTGTGATATATTCCGAATAGATTCCATTTGGCTTTTTTTATTCACCAAATCGACAGGAAGAAAGTATTCATTCAGGTTATCAATACTTAATAAAACATCATTTACAACTATTCGAACATCTTTCCTGACCCGTGTAATGAGTGCAAGCAGAAGCAAACCATCGAGCCCTCCCAATGGGTGATTTGCAATGACAATTAACCGTCCTTCGCCCGGGATTCTTTCCATATCTTTTTGAGAAAACCGGAAAGTGAAGTCCAAAAACTCCAATGCCTCGCTTATAAATTCAGTTCCTGAAAGATTCTGATTCTTTTCTAAAAAATTATTAACGGAAGAAATATGAAGTAACTTCCTTATAAGATTATAGACCAGCTTTCTAACGGGTGAATATGCATTTTTTAGAAAATCGGGATTTTTTGAAAGAATTATTTCTTCAATATTAATTTGCTTCATCGAGAGGATCCTATATTAACAAATAGAGTGCTTATATTATTTTGAATTTTTGTATTGCCGTTATAAAAATAATAATCCACTATTACCGCGGTGTTTATATATTATTAACTTAGTCTTATTAAATTGTTAGCTAAATGTTAAGATGCGGGTATTGTCTGAATCATATATAGGGGGACACGGGTTAATGAAGCATCGCTTTAGTCTGAACTCTGATTCATTTGATTATTATGAAAAAATTGAAAGAAAAATCATCCTAATCATAGAAATCAAACAAATCCCGGTTCATACAATTTTTTTGAATTAAGTATCCCCGCGCGTGATTATTAACATTCATTTAATATTCCAAGCCATAAAATTAACATTCAGGTAATATGAAATAGCTATTTTGGAATAATTAAATGGAAAAATAGGATACCAATATGAAAGATAGTGTTTCAACGACGTTGAGTAATGAGTACATTTTTTCAATTACCGATATTAATGTTTCACTTGAGAATTTGCGCTTATTTGATAAAAGCTTGGACATATCTTCCAAACTAAATGTGATATTTGATGTCTTTAAATTAGACCCCGACCTTCCCGGAATTATTCTAACAGATAACGGGAAATATGTTGATGTTATTTTCAGAACTCGTTTTTTCGAGTTGATGAGCCTCTCTTTTATGCTTGAACTTTTTAATAATAAGCAAATCCTGAGATTCTATAAGGATTACCCGACAGATAATAAACTTGTGTTACCTTCTTACACGCTTATAGTTAAAGCAGTCGAACTAATTTTACAGCGCGATAAACTATACGTTAATGAACCCGTTGTGGTGGAATGCGGAGACGGCACAATAAAAATAGTTGATGTATATCAGGTACTGTTAGTGCATAACCATATTCATATGCTGACTGTAGAACAGCTAAAAGAAGTAAACAGTTTTAAGGATGAAGTGCTTCATATTGCAGCCCACGATATAAAGAACCCGATACAGGGGATTATGGGGTTTACCACGATCATAGAAGAAGACGGGAATCTTGACAACTCGATGATGAGATGCGCCGGTTTAATAAAAAAAAGCGCATCTCATATACTCGAAATAATAAGTGATTTGCTGAATTCCGCTGTAACACAAATTCATAAGCACTCGCTTAATATATCAGATTTCAATATATGCGAAGTATTAAATGAGGTTATCCTGCACGAGCAAAAAGTTGCCGAGAGAAAAAATCAAATAATTCGTTTCCGTGATTTCATTGAGGGAATTTGTTTTTTAGAAGGAGATAAACTTAAAATTACTGAAGTCATTGAAAACCTGCTTTCAAACGCCATTAAGTATTCGAAGTTTAACGCTGAAATTGAAGTTACATCTGAAATAGTCGGTCGTAATTATAATATAATTATTGCCGACAGAGGACCGGGCTTTACCGAGAGAGATAAAAAGAACATCTTCGGGAAATTCCAGCGTTTAAGCGCGACACCTACCGGGGGCGAGGCTTCGACAGGGTTAGGACTGTATATTGTTAAAACTATTATTGACCTCCATAATGGTCAAATTTTATTAGAAAATCGCCCGGGTGGAGGAAGTATCTTCACCATAGAACTGCCAATTAAAAATCTTAGTAAGAGGATATTATGAAATTATTTGATCTTCAAAATTCGTTTCTGCATAATCTAGGACAAGTCGAGTACGATCCCAAAGATTCATTTGTAGAATTTTCTATTCAAGAGTATTTAGAGAAAATCCATTTCCCTATTATCTTATATACTGATGACGGTATGTTTGTTAATACTCAATATCATTCAGTATTCTCGAGTACTTTGAATCAAGAGAAACCGGATTCCGAGAAAACAGATGAATTTATAATGTCGCATTTTATGTCAGCTTCCGGTGATTTTATTAATTTGCATATTTTTCAAGAAAAAAAAATACTCTTCCAATTTAAGACTCTAGAATATTCCGGCAGATGGTTTGAAGTATTAAATAAAAGACTTGGAGGATTAACACTTCTTGTCATTCACGAGGTGACATTCCTCGTGGAAGAACTTGAAAATATAAAAGCAACAAAATTCAGGTTACTAAAATATTTTAACACCGCGAAAAACGCGGTGTGTATCTTCGAAGATTCATCTCCTTCATTCCCGCTTCTGGCAGTAAATCAATCATTAATGGATTTATTCGAGCTAAAAACCGACCTTTTAACCACGAATGAATTTTATAGTTATCTGCCTGAAACTTTTACAAACTTGTTAAAAGAAAAACTGGATCATTTACAAACCGGCAGTTTCGAAACACATTTTGAAACTGAACTTATTATAGGCGGCGAAAGTAAAACATTATCCGTTGAGCTAAAAAAGACAGCGGATATTAATTCCAAAAATGACACGATAATATGCTCAATTATAGATATTACTTCTCATAAAAATACTGAAGCTGAATTGCAAAAATCACAAGGGAAAGCTGAGATTTCCAATAACCTGAAATCATCTTTCCTTTCAAATATCAGTCACGAAATCAGGACCCCTCTGAATGGCATTATGGGATTCACCGAAATACTTAGAGAAGAAATCAGGGAGCCTCAACAGCATACGTTTATTGATAGAATCTTTTCTTCGGCAGAGAGGCTGCTTTCTACATTAAATTCAATAATTGATCTTTCCCGGCTTGAAGCTGAGAATCTAATGCCCGCGAAAAATAATACTGATATTAATCAACTACTGGATAAATTACTACATAAATATCAAGTTTATGCGGAATCAAAGAATCTGAAATTTACATCAGAGCTAATTGGATATCCTCTTTATGTCAGCACTGATGCTGAATTATTCAAGCACATAATTGATAATCTGATTGATAATGCTGTTAAATTCACGAATTCCGGCAGTATCGGGCTTTCACTTGAGTACGATGAAAACTATGTTTATATTAAGGTCAAGGATACCGGTATTGGAATAGCAGAAGAGAATATCGAAATGGTATTTGAAGAGTTCCGGCAGGTAAGTGAAGGAATAAGCCGGACAAGCGAAGGAATGGGGCTGGGTTTAACGCTTGCAAGGAAAATGTTAAGACTGATGAAAGGTGAAATATTCGTGGAAAGCGAGCTTCACATTGGCTCCACCTTTATAATAAAATACCCCTTGTTACATCAGATGCCTGCTGTAATTCAGCCGATAGATGGTGTTAACAGGTCAATAAAAACCGATAAATCTATACCCACTCGCAGAACTGTCTTGCTGGTTGAAGACAATGAAATAAACAGAGAACTTGTATTCCATTTCCTTTCTAAAGAATTTGACTTGGAATTTGCAGTGGATGGTGATGAGGCTCTTGAAATGATTATAAAAAATGCGTACGATATAATTTTAATGGACATTAATCTTGGTACAAAACTCAATGGAATAAACCTTTATACTGAAGTTAAAAACAGTAATTTTAACAAGGAAACTCCGGTTATTGCAGTAACCGGTTATACAATGCCGGGTGATAAGGAGAAAATTCTCAGTCACGGTTTCAGGGGGTACATTTCAAAACCATTCACTAAAAAAGACCTTTATAGTGCTATAATCGCTGTTTATAAATAATACGAATCTGCGCTGTAAATGGCGCGGATATTAAACAGAAAGACGGGAAATAAAAAACATTACGTTGTAATTCTTTATTTCCCGTTGGTATGACCGGCTATTTGAAGACTGATTCAAATTTATTATATCATACAAGAACTCACATATACTCTTCCCTCTGATAATGAGCTATACTTCAAACCGGGGAGTGTAAAGTAAAAAGAGCTTCCATAGTTTTCTATGCTTTCCACCCAAATACTGCCACCGTGCTTCTCCACAAATTCTTTGCAAAGCAGTAAGCCCAATCCATTGCTTGCCTCGCTGTCAGTGCCGTCTGTGCCAACATTCTCACCTAACTTGAATAACTTGCCAACCATATCACCACAAATTCCGATACCGTTGTCTGTCACGGATATTTCAATCATCCCATCTTCCCGTTCCCTTGCTTTAACGATGACTTTCCCTTTTTCCCAAGTAAATTTTACGGCATTAGACAGCAAATTTCTAAAAACGGAAGCAACCATTTTCCCATCAGCACGAACATTCTGAGTCTTGGAGATTTCATTATGTATGGTAATTCCTTTTTGCGATGCTCTTTGCTTAATTGATTCTATGGTTTCTATTAATACATCAGATAGGCATAGTTCTTTGGGGATAAAATCGATTGAGCCGGTTTTAAGCCGTGCCCATTCTAATAAGCTTTCTATCAGTTTATAAAGATTAACTATCGACTCACGCATTACATCGCTAAAGAGTTGAATTTCCTCCGGTGAAAATTCTTTGCCTTTAATACCCATAATTTCAGTTAACCCCAGTAAACCGTGGATAGGACTTCTCAAATCGTGAGCAATTATAGAAAAGAATTTATCCTTTTCCGAATTTGATTCTTCAAGATCAATAATTGCTTTTTTGAGAGCATCTGCAGACTGTTCGCGATCGGCAATCTCTTGTTCATACCGAGCTTTCAGAAATTCGTTTTCCTCTTTAAGCTGTTCTAATTCTTTAAGAAGATCATTGGTTGTTATTGAATAATTTATCATATAATTTCTTTCGTAAATTGTTAATGATTAGTTGACAGTTAATGGTTAATGATAAATTAATAACTTACCATTAACCATTTAGAATTAACTACTATAAGCCTACCAATTGTCCGTTGCCTCTAATAAAAAGTCCGCTTTTCCTATCAGCTTTTTCAAATGTATTTCTCCGGTAGATTACATCTTCAAGTTTGAACCGTGCAACAAGGCTTTGCAAATTAACCGTGAGATTATTCAGATCTTCGGCAGCTTTGGCAATCTGTTGAACACCTGAAGCTGATTCTTGAGTGACGCTGTTTATTCCTTCTATACTTTTACTGATTTGCTCCGCCGTTGCCGCTTGCTCTTCGCTTGCCGCGGCAACCTGGGCAATTACATCAACCACGCCATTGGCACTCGCGATTATGTCGTTAAGTGATTTACCGGATTTCTCGGCAATCTTGATCCCTTTTTCGACTTCTTTAGTTCCTAACTCCATCGAATTAACGGCACTGCCGATATCAGTTTGAATCTTGTTAATCATCTCCCCGATTTCTTTCGTGGCATTCGATGTTCTTTCTGCCAATTTTCGAACTTCATCCGCGACCACGGCAAACCCTTTCCCGTGTACACCTGCGCGGGCGGCTTCAATTGCAGCATTTAAAGCGAGCAGGTTTGTTTGATCCGCTATATCGTTAATTACCCCGACTATTTTACCAATCTGCTTGCTGTTGGTGCCAAGTTCTTTTACCATAAGGGCGGAATTCTTTACCACTTCGGCAATACGGTTCATTCCATCTATAGTTTCCTTAATCACTTCTCCGCCGTCTTCCGCCGCTTTGCCTGATTTCTTAGCTTGTTCAGCCGCCAAACCGGAATTTTTGGTTGTCTCTAAAATCGTGGTTGTCATCTGCTCAATAGCACCGGCAATTTGCATTGTTTGTGAACTTTGCTCTTGGGCACCGGCTGCCATCTGTTCCGCACTTGACGATATTTGATTGCTTGAACTCGCGGTTGCCTCTACCGCGGCAGCCACATCCGTCAGTGCATTGTTGAATGATGAAGCTAACCCGTTCACACTTTCTTTGATCTGCGAGAAGTTCCCTTTATACTCGCCAATCATACGGGCTGATAAATCACCTTGGGCAAGTTTTTCTAAGACTTTACTCGATTCATTTATCGGCTGAACCATCGCGTCAACGGTATGATTTACACTTTCAACAATTACTCTGAAATCGCCTTGATGTTTGCTTGCATCGGCTCTAGTCGCGAGATTTCCTTCTACGGCGGCTTTCGCGAGAACCATTACATCGGTAACCAGAGTATTTATTGCATCGATAGAAGCATTAAGTGCTCTCATTAACTGATCCTGATCCGATCTTTCATTCGCGGCGACACTCAGATTACCAGAGGCAATTTTACCAGTTATCTCGGTGATTTCTTTCGTTGCTTCAATAAGCTGATTAATATTTATCTTTATTTTGTTGAAATCACCATTGTAACTGTCGGTAATCTTATTAGGGATATCGCCTTTCGAGATTCTGTCCACATATTCCGCGGCTACATTAAGCGGTCCGATGACGGAATCAAGTGTATCATTAACACCTTGAACAATCTTTCGGAAGTCGCCTTGATGCTTAGTTGCATCGGCACGGGTTGCCAGTTTTCCTTCAACCGCGGCTTTTGATAGGATATTTGCATCGTTAACTAATAAATTGACAGCATCAATACAAACGTTCAAATTGTTCTTGATTTCATTGAAATCGCCGTTATACTTATCTGTAATCTTATTCGGAATATCTCCTTTTGAGATTCTGTCCACATATTCTGCTGCTACATTAAGCGGTCCGATGACGGAATCAAGTGTATCATTAACACCTTGAACAATCTTTCGGAAGTCGCCTTGATGTTTAGTTGCATCGGCACGGGTTGCCAGTTTTCCTTCAACCGCGGCTTTTGACAAAACACCTGCATCGACAACAAGAAAATTTACAGCATCTATGCAACCATTCAGATTGTTCTTAATTTCATTAAAATCGCCCCTATAGCTGTCGGTAATTTTATTCGGTATATCGCCTTTTGAAATTCGGTCAACATATTCCGCAGCAACATTTAACGGGCCAATTACCGCATCAAGCGTATCATTTACACCCTGAACAATTTCTTTATATCCTCCGTTAAATTTCGCGGCATTTCCGCGTGTCGTGAGCTTTCCTTCCACTGCCGCTTTTGAAAGCATATTAGCTTCAGAGATCAAGCCCCGTATTGTTTCAACAAGTTTTATCAGAGCCGGCGTGATTTCATCTTTATCGTCTTTTGCTTTTACCACTATTGCTGTATCTCCATCGGCAATTCTTATCAGAGAGCCAATAACGGACTTCTGCAAATCTTCCGAAAATTGATCCATTGTTTGAGCCATTATACCTACTTCATCTTTAGTATGCATATTCATTCTACCGCCAAGATGACCTTTACCCATTTCCTGTATCATTTCAACGGCTTTATTAATTGGATTGCCGACTGTTCCTGCAATTGACCAGCCAATGCCGATGGATACTATGAAACCTATAATCATTAATGTCAGCAAAGCATTGCTTGAGGAATTTGCCTGTTCCGTGTTTTGGTCGGATTTTAATTTAGCTTCTTCATCTTTCATCGTGATTATTTTGTCAATGAGTGCTGTCTCCCCATCGGCTGAAATTTCTATACCGCTGTTGAGTAAGGCTATTGCTTCCGATTTTTTATTATTTTTTGCCAAAGACACAAGCACATCCAAATTATTGGAGTAGAAAGCTTGTGCTTGTTTAAACTCTATCCACACTTCTTTCATCCTGTCTGAATGAACACTTCCTTCAAATCTGTTAACAGAAGCAGTAATTGAATCTCTAAAAGTTTTTATTTTATCCGCGCATTTTTCAATATCTGCCGGTGATTCGGCAAGAACTATGTCTCTTGTGTTTACCCGAATTCTTTGAAAATAAGTAGAGATGTCACTCATATGTTCAATTGGGACAGTTATTTTCTCGTAGAGGGCTGTATCGCTGTCATCAAGATTCTTTATATTTGTTATACCTATATAACCAATAAAGCATCCGATTAATGCCGCGAACACGAAGCCCGAAAGTAATTTTGTTCTGATTTTCAGATTCTTAAACCAATTCATAGTAACTCCTTTTGTTAATTGTTAGTTATTAATTGTTAATGGTCAATTATTAGTTGTTAATTGTTAATGGTCAGTTATTAGTTTTTAATTAACCATTTATCATTAACAATTAAGAACTAACCATTAATTTTAGTTATGCGACTTCTTTAAGTTGTAGTATCTCGGTGGTAGAAAGCACCTTTTCAAGGTCTATCAAAATGAGTATGCGATTATCGAGTTTGCCGACAGATTTAATATACTCCGAATTAATACCTGCAACAATTTTGGGCGGTGCTTCAGTAATATTTGAAGGAATGCGAAGCACTTCTGTTACGGCGTCCACAACGAAACCGGTTATGGTTCCTGAAACTTCCACGACAATAATGCGTGTTCCTTTATCGTATTCTTTTTCCGGCAGTCCCATTTTTGACCGCAAATTTACAACCGGAATTATGTTCCCGCGTATATTTGTAACGCCCGCGATGAAATCCGGTGAATTCGGCATTCTCGTGATCTGCCGCATACGCATAATTTCCTTTACCGTCAGAATATCAATTCCGAATTCTTCCCGGTTTAATCGAAAATTCACCAACTCGAGAAGTTGGAACGATTCAGGTTTAACAGTCTGTGCTGTATTAATCATATAGACCTCTTTAATAAAGTATTGTTAATTACTGTACGTTTTATAATCTGGTTTAGAGAACGTTGCTCTGCAGAAAAAATGTTTCATCTATTCCATTTGTTACACTGCAAACATACAGATATCAAACGGGTCAAATATTAAGGTAATGTCAACATATTATTAAGGATAGGTTATTTGTGTTTGAAATTGAGTTAATTTCAAGGAAGACTGAGCTATACCCCAAAATGGATGTCAACAACCATCTTATTCCCCCACCTATATCAATAGCGAATTAAATTTTAAGTCAAAATAGGCTCTTTAGCGTTTCTGATTCCGGCACTTTTTAAGCGGCGGTAAGAATCACCTTTAATAATAATTTGATAAGCATTATGGAGCAATACGATCAAGGATTGCACCGGCCATAATTGGGTCGGGAAATAAGTCCTGCCAGTCTTCAATAACCCTGTTGGAAGTAAAGATAATTGATTTTTTGGCGGTAGCGTTCATCTGCTATTGCATAGAGATATTCAGATACCTGGGGAGATATTTTTTTGAAAGCAAAGTTCATCACATAATATCCATTGCGGGCTTCCGTTGGATTTTTACCTGCGTATAGTTAACCGAAAAGCGACTCGAATTCAGCTTTGTATTGAACACCGTAATAATAGTTAAGCGTTGAAATCAACAACGATTTTCCGAACCTGCGCGGACGAAGAAAAAACAGGAAACTGTTTCTGCCGCTCTCCATTTTTTCGATGTAATTCGTTCTGTCGATATAATACAATTTCTTTTGCATCAAGCTCCTGAAATCGGAAGTGCCGTAAGGTATGTCATTCTGGGTTTTCATTGTCGTGCCGAAACTTAATTTTGAATATATGTAATATAGTGAATTGCCCCCTGTCAGACATTCACTTGTTTGCAAAATGTCAAATACCCCGCCTAATTATAGGTGCCAAAATTCTAATTTATAATTTACCATCAACTGTAATCATCGTAATATCTCTAATATACTTTTCAAATTCAGGTTTTGATATGTTTGAAAGTGAATCTAATATTGCCGACATTTGATTCACAGCCATAGTAATTGTTTCAAGTTTTTGATTTAGGGTCTCGGCATCAAGTTCCCCTTTTTGAAAGGCTCGCTTGATTGAAGTGACGGCTAAATTTATTACCGTGAGAGGCTGCTTTAGTTTATGGTTAGCCGCGACTACAGTAGCAATAAATGTTTTTCCGCTCTCGGCTTCAACAGCGGCAGCACGTTCCGACATTTGATTAATTGCCGAACGTACACGTTCAATAAGCTCTATTTGTTCAATCGGCTTCTTGATATAATCAGAAGCACCTGCATCAAATCCTGCGCGAACATCCTGTGGCAATATTCTTCCGGATATCAAAATAATAGGAATTGCAGATGTTTTGGGATCGTTTCTCAGTGTTTTGCACACTTCCAATCCATCAATATCCGGCATCATAATATCTAACAGAATAGCATCAGGGTTATGTTCTCTTGCAAGGTCTAAGCAGTCCAATCCTTTGGAAGAAACAATAGTGGTAAAACCGTTTTTTTCTAACCTTTTAGAAAGCAGACGTAAAACATCTTGTTGATCGTCAACTATTAGTATTTTTTGCATTCTTCACTGTTGAATCTTGAATTAACCTTGTAATCTTAAAAGCCAAATTAGCAGAATTTACCGGTTTGGGAACTATCCCTGTGAAACCCAATCCGGATATTTGTTCCTGATCTTCCATTAATGCGCGAGCAGAAACCGCGATTATCGGAATATCTGTCCACTCTGGTTTCCGGCGAATCTCTCTTGTCGTTTCAATTCCGTCTTTCCCGGGCATCATCAGGTCCATAAGGATGATATTTGGAACTACTGAATTAAGAATCTCCAAACATTCATCTCCTGTTTTAGCAATAATTGTTTTGCAGCCGCATTCTTTCACTATCTCGTTTAGAGTAAACAAGCTCCCGGGATCGTCATCAACAATCAAAACAGTAGCTTCATCCCGCGGTGAAAGCAGCACGTCAGTTTCCGGCAATGTATAAACAGTAGATTGCAACGGCAAAGAAAAAGTTTGCAATTTGCTTTTTTCTATAAGCACTGTAACAGGTATTTTCACTATAAATGTCGTGCCTTGTTTTTTTCTGCTCTGCGCTTCTAAAGTTCCACCTAAGAGATCAACAAATTTCTTTGAAATTGAAAGGCCTAATCCGCTTCCGCCATATTTTCGAGTTGACGAACTATCTGCCTGCCTGAATTCATCAAATATATAGGGCAAATCATCTTCAGTGATACCAATTCCTGTATCACTGATAGAAAACACCAATATGTCCCCTGCTTCCATTTGGGTTGTTATTTCAACATATCCGGAAGGCGTAAATTTTACCGCGTTGCTTAGCAAATTATTTATTATTTGATATACTTTGGTTTTATCAGTCTGCAAATAAATATTTTCAGGAAGCAGGAAGCTCTGATGAAGCTCCAATCCTTTGCCGACTGTAATCGGCTGAAACGCCGTAAGCAATTCATCCATCAATTCATATAGATAGAAGTTCTCCAAGCGAACATCCATTTTACCAGCTTCGATTTTAGAAAGGTCCAACACATCATTAATCATTTGCAGCAGCCGGTTGCCGCTTATCATAAGAACTTGCAGCCGCTCTCTATTGCGGGGAGTTAAAGTCTGGTCTTCTGAAAGCAATTGTGCCAATCCTAAAATTGAATTTAGCGGAGTCCTGAGTTCGTGGGACATCACCGCGAGGAATTTAGATTTCATTTCAGTGGATTCTTCAGCCTTAAGTTTCTGAATCTCTAACTCTCCCACTAATTCTTGCAGCCGCTTATAGACGAGTGCCTTATTTAACGCGATTGCTAACTGCGCCATAATTTTTTCAATATATTGTTTCGACTCGATGCTCACGGGATCAACAGAAGCTACCTGCAAAATCGCGATAATATTATCACCGCTCGAAACAGGCATAAGAACCATCTCTGTCAGTTGAATAGAAACTAACCCCGCGCTAATTGCCGGAGCCCCACTGCTGAACTTCAAGTCAATATTCTGATTTCGATTCAACACCGCGTAGAGCAGGTCGTTCTTCGCGCTAAAAACCTGATGATTTGGGTCAAGACCTTCGGTAGCAGCCAGCTCTATCTTATCTCCATTAACCAAATATATCGCGCCAATTGAATAATCAGTAGATTTAATAATACGCTGTAAACTGTCATTGGATATTTTCTTAAAATCTGTGCTGAAATTTATCTGCGTGATAAATTCAGTATAGTCCTGCTTTATACGTTCCTGCACATCTAATTCATTTAACATAATGTTGAAAGCCGCTGCAAGCTGCCCTATTTCATCGTTAGTAGTGATATGGATTCTGCTTTGGAAGTTGCCCGTTTTTGCAATACCGGTTGCCTTCGTTATGGAATTTATCTGCTGCCTGATTCGAGCGGTAAAAACAAAGTTTAAAATCACGGATAGCAGCAGGCTTGCAACTGCAATAATTGCTAGCAGCAAACGTAATGTTCCGACAAGATTACCCACCTCGCGCACTTTGCTGAACAATAATATTGAAGCAGACTTTGAGTTGGCTGTTGCTTCCTTGACGTGGAATATAGTAGCAAGCACGAATAAATTTTCTGTTTCGCTGGAAAATACTTCAAAATTATTCTTCGTGAATAACTGTCGATAAGCATCATCCAGTATCGGCAAATATGAATCGTGCTGTGCCTGATTTGTCATAAACACGCGGTCAAAATCAAAATAGAACGCGAAATCAATCCGCATCCGCGATGACAGCCCCTGAAATAATTCGCGTTCTAAGGAATAGCCATAAAGATATTCGTCACCAGATTTTGTTTTGTATGATTTCACTATTAAATTTTGATTTAACACGTAGAAATCTTTTAATGTAAACTCACCTTTCGGCGAACGAATAAAACGGCCCTTATAGAGAATAGTATTTGTTTTGGGGTTGTTGCCGGACGGCAGTAACAGGACAAAATCTATGTTGTTAGGCTCGCGGTTAATTACTATTTTCCCTTGTTTGTTAAAACTGCCCGATAGAAGTTCTTTAAATGACTCTTCACAGCCCTTATTAATAGTTTCGAATTCAATCACGAAATCATTTGCTGCATCACGCAGTCTTTTTGCTTCTTGTGCCGTCAGCACGTTATGCAAAATCGAATAGAAAGCAAACCCTGCACCTGTTATTAAAAAAGCAAAAATTAAAAAATTAATCAGTATAATTCGATAATTAAGTTTCATTCAATATGCTTATCTATGCTTAATTTTCTAATTGCCGATAACAATTCACCAAAATCAAAAGGCTTGAGAAAAAAATCACTCGCGCCAAGACGGGCAGCTTCAACCGCGCTCCGTGCATCGGAATACGCTGTAATAACAATCACCTTAACGTTCACCTTTAAATCGCTTATTTCTTTTAATACAAAAAAACCATCCTTTCCAGGCATCTTTAAATCAAGAAGCAAAATATCAATTTTTTTGGAAAGCAAAATATCAAGTCCTTCATCAGCGGATGCGGCATATAACGCGCTAAAACCTTCTTCGGTTAATTCTTCCCGAAGCATATTCCCTATTAATTCATCATCGTCAATTATTAAGACGTTTGTCATTTTTCGGATGGCAAAGTCGTCACTTTGACAGAGTCTGACATTGAGCTCTCGAACTGATAAACTTTCATCTGTTCACGTTTTGTTTTGATCTCTTTTTCAAGTAAATTGGCGTTACCGGGGAAGGCAAGCCTATCTTTTAAAGTTGGCATTAATTCAATCTTTATTACAATCAGGAGTTCTTTTTTAGCAACAGTCACCACGTCATTTCCTGTCAAATACCGAATGCCAAGTACCCACCAAGGTAAATCTCTCAAGAAAGGAATACCGAGACGCGCTTTAGTTTCCTCGTTAACATAGAGTCCCCCGATAGCAGTCTCTTCGCCATCAAGCATCATAACCTGTGTTTTAGCATTTGTTTTCTTTATCTCTGTTGTTAAATCAGACGGTATCGCGCTCGATCGTTCTGCCTCTATATCTAACAAGCAATATTCAATTCCATCCTGTTCATAGATATAAGGCGTCACTCTGATTATAGTTCCTGTAGAAAAGAAGTTTTCAACAATATTACCAGAAAAATCTCTTTGCTTAATAGAATAATCAGAACCCACCTGCACCTTACCGGAAGTACGATTCCTGACAGTTACAGACGGACTGGCAATAATCTCGCCCATATTTTCACTTTCAAAATATCTGAATAAAGATATTGTTTGTCCAAACAAGCCGCCCAATCCAAACTCGTTACTTCCGGAAACAGAGAAATCGGAAGACGACCCTGTTTTGGCAGCCCCGGTGGTTGTAACACCGGTAGAAATGCTTCCTGCTTTATTGTTTAGCAGAAACTGCCAGTTAATCCCGCGTTCTCGGGCAGTGTTAACATCTAACTCGAAAAATATTGCTGAAATTTTCACTTCGCGTGAATTTACATCCGCGTAGGTTTCCGGTTTCATATCCAATGTTGATTCAACTTTGCTTTTGATTACCGTGCCTGTTTCCTTTTTCTCATACATTAAGCCGGCATACTGAACAATCATCAAGAGTGCTTTTTCGAAAGGAACATTTATTATCTCCACTCCAATCGGAGCATCACGTTTCACGAGAGAAATTACTTTTTTTCCTGTCTTTTTTTCACTTATCTGGTCAATGAGTTGTATTGCCTTATCAAAGGTGATATTCGCGGATAAACTCACCATTTCATCCGGTGGATTAAAATTTCTAAGTGCTTTCTCGCCGCCCTGCTGTCCGAAGACCATTACCGCGGCAAATAAAAAAAGTATAAATCCATTTTTCATATTATGTTTCTACTTTGGTGATTTCGAGTTTTCTTTTTCAAGTTGAATTTCAACAGATTCAATCACGCCGCCTTTATTGATAATAAATTTCACGCGGCTGTTTTTCCTGTCTATTTGTGTTACATAGCCTAAATATACCTTATCGCCTTCAGATAAAAGGAAAGTATCTCCCTTGGTATCCGAAAGGAATGCTCCTTCCGGTATCATTGCCAGCAGTCTAGCTCCCTGAACATCAAGCAGTCCATCGATATTTGGCAGCACTGCTGTATAAATGAGCGGATAGAATACATCGTATTGCAGTTTCGAGCGCAAATTATTTTCATTCGATTCGGCTGTAGTAAAGCGATCATTATCAGAAAAATATACTCGCGCGACAAGGCTGTATTGCACTAAGCGCATTGCATCTTGTCCTGCTTCAGGCGACACGTAGTTAGAAAGTGTAATATTTGTAATTTTTTTTAACTCTTTGCTTTGTTCAATCGAGTATATTATTTCATATACGTCATTATATTCACCTATGCCGTTAACCTTGTATTCAAAGTAAAAGAAATTTTTATCTGCTTTTTTTTCTACATACTCAATGTTAATCGTTGCATCAGATGAAACTGACTTGGCAACATCGTTCATAAATTCATAAAAACGAAGAGGAGGAAGATCCTTCGGGATATTAAATTTTCGTGCCGCGAGTATAGAATCCAATACACGGGCTTGCTCGTTTTTCTCAAACAACTGCTTTTTGAGCAATTTTGTATCATACTCTGTAGCTTTCAACTCAGAAAGTTCTTTTGTTTTTTTCTTTATTTTCGGTTTTTGGAAAATATATATGAACGAAAACCCAATGATTAGAATTCCGGCAATAATTCCAATCAGCGCAAGCGTATTTTTAAGTTTTCTATCCATCTCGCAGTTATTTTATTTCCGCAGCTTAAATGTCAAGACAAAGCGGTAAGCTTCCTTGCCCCTGATTGGATCATAGTTGATGCTCTTTAAAAGAGCAGAATCAAGATTGGATGTCATTTCAGTCAGCACGCTTCTGTTGAGAGAGTGTCCTTCAATCTTTGCATATTTCTGATCGTCTATTGCAAGACTTCGAACCCAGTAACTTTTCTTAGTACCGGCAAATTCCGAAACCTTTGTTAAGGATTTCCCCCAAATTTCAGAACCTACAGATACACTATCCAATATTTTTTGCGTCTGATCAAATCCGCTAATACGACCAGTGATTTCATCTATCCGCGAAAGAATCTGCAAGTTTTGATTTCTTAACTCTGTTTGCAGTTCTATATCTTTGCTCAGCTTTTTTAGCTCGTTTTGATTTGCTAAAAACTGAAAAGTGACAAAAAACGCGGCTGCGAAAAGGAAAGGAACGGTAATGTAACCGTGCCAGGCAAATTGAAAAAACTTTTGATTTTCTTTTACATACTTTGGAAGAAGATTTAACCCTGTATATTCTTTTGCTTGTTCTTCATAGTATTCAAGTGCAACTGCTATGGGCATAGTGTAAGAAGACAATTTTGCTTTATTATCATCAGAAAGAGCAGTAACATCGACATCGTCAAATTCAACTCGACTTACGTTTGTTTCAGGGAATGTGCCGTAAAAAGATAGAATTAAATTTTCCGAAACATCTTCGCCGGATACAATAATATTATCTAATGTCGGGATGCCTCCATTTTCCATCTCCAGCAATATCTTCGAAAAATAAACATCATAGGTGTGCAGGTTCGTGGTACCAATATCAAGTGTAGAACCAATATGACGAAGTTTGCGTCCCTGCATAAATAAAAGTTTACTATAATCCTTGCCGATATAAACTACAAGTGAATAATCATCAGGAAAAAATTTCTTCTTTTTAGCAACATAGTTAACAATCGATATTTCCGCGCTTTTAATTGATATTATTTTATAATATCTCCGGTTATTATATTGGGCAAGTTTATTGATCATTCGCACGCCGGGAACATCTTGGCGTACATACACGGTCATTGTGCCGCCGTCCGCCATTTCAACTTGTCCGAATGTATCGCGGTCGATTTTCTTTTCTTTTAAATCGCTGTCCTCGCTCAAAATATCGTGCGTCAATGCCCCCGAGGTTTTCTTGCTCACTGTATGATAATAGACAGAAGGTTCAGTTAGAATGGGAATAAAATTACAGTTTTGCAGTTTCACTCCCGCCAGCTCATTCATAATAACTCCCTCCATAACAGAAGAACTGCCGGGATTATCTGCTATACCGCCATCAATCCCATCCAGCTGTACCCCAGATTCATTTTCAAGGCTGTTAATAAGAGCCATATCTGACTGTGGCGACCTGGAAGTTGTTCCGTACGCGTCAACCGATGCAGCTTGCAACATTCTTATCTGCTTCTTCTCTTTGACGAATACGCCAAATTTAGTGTCATTGCCTTCACAATATACACATACGATTGGCTTCATTTATACTGCAGTCAGTAATTGTTGCATACGAGGTTTATTATTCGAGAAAGCCATCGCGCTGTCTAAAGATATTTTTTTTGTTTGGTACAGGCGTTTAAGGTCCTGCTCCATAGTAATCATTCCCTGTTGCCCGCCTTGGTTTATCATCATATAAATTTCACTGGTGTTATTATTTTTAATAGCTGCTTTAACGCTTGGTGTTACTAAAAGTACTTCTTTTGCAAGAACAATTTTACCGCTTGTAGATGGAACTAATTTTTGAGAGACAACCGATGTTAAAACATCAGCGAGCCTGTTGCGGACACGGTCTTGCTCGCTCGGGTGAACTTCTGCTATTATACGGTCAATTGATTCAACTGCAGACGAGGTGTGCAATGTTGAGAACACTTTATGTCCTGTATCGGTAACTTCCAGCGAAGCCATAATTGTATCAGGGTCGCGCATTTCACCTATAACTATAATATCAGGATCCTGACGTAATGCCTGCACAACACCATCCTTGAACGAAAGTACATCTCTTCCAACTTCGCGGTGCTTTATTATAGAAACATTAGATTTATGCACGTACTCCAGGGGTGAGGCGATAATAACAATATGAGCAGGATCAATACGATTGTGCATATCAATAATTGCATCAAGCGTGCTTGATTTTCCCGAGCCGGTAATTCCCGTGATTAATGCAAGCCCGAACTTCACGTACAGATGGCTTAAAGTTTTTAACACGTTCGGATGAAATTCATATTGCTCAATCGCGCGTAACGTTGATGAGATCGCCCGCATATTAAGAGCCAAATTATCAAGATCAAAATAAACTGTCGAGCGAAAACGTTGATGCTGTCCTTTGCGTTCGAGAAAAAAGGTGTAACTGAAATCCAAGCTCCTGGTAACTGTCAAATAGCGGCGTTGATTTTCATTTAATAAATTAATAATCAACACTGCCGCTTCATCTAATGTAAACTTTGGTAAATCTTTAACCCGCTCTTTCTTGCCAAATAATCGCATCCACACGAATCCGTCACTCGCGTAACCGCCAAGTTCAATATCAGATGCTTCGCGCTCGATCATATTTGTTAATATCCGATTAAACAATTGAAGAAATAAGCCCCTTTCTTCAGGCGTAAAATTTGAGAATTTTTCAATAATAAAGTTGACCTTATCCTGCCCAAATACGGTTGACGGGATCAACGATAGTACTTTTGTTTTTATAATACTTTTTACTTCTTCAATCATTAGAGAATCTATTCTTTTTCTTTCATTAATAATTAACCATTAACAATTAATCATTAACTAATCTATTCTTCCATTGTTCCGGCAATAACTTCTTCAAAAGAAGTCTGCCCTGTTCTTACTTTTTCAAATCCGCTGTCTCTAAGATTTAAAGAACCATCTTTTTTAGCCTGATTTCTTATTTTTTCTTCATCAATGTCATCACCCGATCGTACAATTATCTGCCTTAATTCTTTAGTAAAGTAAAGTGCCTCGTGAATTGCAAGCCGTCCCTTATAACCGGAACCGCCACATTTCTCGCACCCGACTGCTTCATACACTTCATAACTTTTCCACTCTTCGTAATCTAAGTGATACGGCTTCAATATTTCAGGTGTCAATACCGTCCGCTTTTTACAATTAACGCACAGCCGCCTGATGAGACGTTGTGCAACAATAATATTAATTGCATAAGCTATCAAGAAAGGTTCAATACCCATTTTATATAAACGTGCTACCGCGCTTGGAGCGTCATTCGTGTGCAGCGTTGAAAATGTTAAGTGACCGGTATTTGCTAATTTAATTGCAACTTCAGCGGTTTCTTTATCGCGCATTTCACCAACAAGAACAACATCCGGATCGTGACGCAATATTGCCCTGATTGCCTGTTCAAAATTCATTTTCACCCCGATTTTTAACTGCCGTGCACCTTCAATAACATACTCCACGGGGTCTTCGACTGTAAGCACGTTAACTGTTGGATCAATTACCTGGTAAAGTGCCGCGATCAGCGTTGTACTCTTTCCGCTTCCAGTTGGACCGGTAAGAATAATCATACCTTGCGGTGAGTTTATCGACTTCTCGAAAGATTCTTTCGCGTAGCCGACTAATCCGAGTTTACCAAGGTCCCTGATAACTTTACGGTCATCGAGAATACGAATAACGATGCTTTCAAATTTGTTCTTTAGTTCAAGCCCAACCATAGGCAGAATAGAAACACGGAATCGAATAATGTGGCCATCAATTTCCCGTTGAATAAAACCATCCTGTGCCCGTTCACGCTCAAACCTGTCCAATCCGCGCGAGCGATCCTTCACAACCGCGACAACTGCCTCCGGTGAAGTATTCTCCTGCACGTGCCACAACTGCAGATTTCCATCGGAACGAAACACGATATCAGTCCGCTTATTAGAACGCGGCACGTAATGAATATCACTCACTCCTCGCCGGACACCTTCAAGCAGAGAAGCCTCAACAAGATTAACCAACGCGCTTTTATTTATTTCAGCATCAAGTTCTTCTTCATCAAGATTTCCTTTGTCATCGCTATCCTCGGTACCGATTTCCGAAGGAATTTCTTCGAGCATTTTTAGAAATTGATTTTCAGGCGGGAATATTTTTTCGATTATTTTATCATATTCTTTTTTCCGTATGAAAACAACTTCATATTTTTTAGCATTTAGACCGAAAGCAATTTTAGGAATATTTTTATCCGTTGGATCCGTAGCAGCAACAAGTAATTTATCTTTTTGCCGATCGTCAAACTTATAAGGAAGAACACCGCTGCTTTTCATCAATGCTTTAAGTTGATCGCTCGCGCCGTTTATCATCTTCTTCATATCCGCGACTAAATCGGGAGGCAGTTCCTCCAGCGGTATATCGAACAATCTAAAGGCATATAGCGATGCAACCTCTGCAAATATTTTATCGTGATCATAGCCGAAATCCTGCACGAGAATTTGGGCTAAGTTTCTCTTTAATTTATTTTTATCAATGTTTTTTATTTCAAGGGCTTTCTCGAGTACATCACTGTCAATAAGCCCTTTCCGCATCAGCATATAACCGATTTTATCGGTAAACTCAAGAGCATTTTCAAGCATTTGCAGAACCCCTTTCAGTCTGCTCGATAATCATACTCATACCGGGAGCCTTCGGCTTCACCGTTGCAGTTTCTGCTGAAATAAGTGTCAGTCCAATCATAACGATCATTATAATCATAGATACAACAACTTGGATCAATTCAATAATATTTTTTAATTTAAAAACAGTTTCGCTTTCATAATAGTTTGCCAATTGTAACGCGGTGTTTTTGATTGTTCCGGTTTCTTCGCCGGAGTGAAATCTGGAAAGTGCTGTCTCTGTAAATACACCCGACTCTTTAAATGCATCTGTTATTCCCGTTCCTTTTTTTATCATTAACGGTATTGCAATATTTTTAATTCGGGACTCGAAATAGGCATTGTCAGTGGCTTCCGCGGCAATGCGTATAGGCTCAATACTTTCCGCCGAACCGCTGTACAGCGTGTAGAAAACACGGCAGAAAACTTCAATCAATGTTTTATGAATTAAACTTCCCACCAGCGGCATACGCATCATTGCTCTGTCTTTAATAAATTTTCCGCGCGGTGTCGCGAAAAATCTTCCTGCAACCAACATTGGACCTATCACCAAAGCAAGAATGATAAGGATGTTTGCTTTGAGAAAATCACTTATAGCCAATGTAGTTTTGGTCATCGGGGGCAAGTCAATTTTGAATTTAACAAAAAGTTCGGCTGTCTGGGGGAATATATACCCGATATAATACAACACGGCAAGGAACAACACGAACATAGTTACAGCAGGACTAATCATCGCGCTTCTAATGTTTTTTCTAAATTCCTGCTGACGTTCCAGAAATTTCGCGGTTGCCTTGTAAATCTCTGTCATATTTCCGCTCTTCGATGCCAAACCGAGCATATATGACGTAAATTTTCCAAACACGCCCTGATACCGCATAAACACGGTTTGGCTGTCACTGCCCTTTTTTAATTCATTGCTGATATCCCGAAGGGTTTCTTTGAGGGTTTTATTCTGGGTATCATTAATCAGCAAATTCATAATCTCGCCATAGGACAGCTTTTGTTCCATTAGTTCCGCGCTAATTTTCACGTAGCTGACTATGTCCTGATTAGGGGGTTTAGATGTATAATCTAAAAATTTTTTATTGACAGAAATATTATCATACCCCATCCTCGAGAGAGCATCGATAACTTCTTGTTTACTGAATGCCTTTTGTTCTCCGCGGATAGGCTTTTCTTTGCCTTTTCGCGCATTGTACATCCAAGTAACTTTTTTTTCAATTTTTTTTACAGTAAAGTGATTTCTTTCGGCGAGAGAAGATATTTTACTCTTTGCTTCACTCATATTTTCACCGGTTACTGAGCCGCTGATAACTTTCCCGATAGAATTTTCTGCTTCAAATTTACATTCAACCATAGTCCAATAAATTTTAATGTTTTATTTTGAGAATATAATAATTCTTTTTCTAAAAATACCGATTTTTTATGCTCTTCACATCCTCTCGGCAAGGTTTTTTTTCAAATTTGCAAAATATCCTTTAAATCTTTATAAATAGAATCTTTCTCACGCCAAGTAGTCAAAGGGGAATTTCACAAATAACTTTCGCGAAAAGTTTTGGCGCAATTAAAGATTTAGACAAAACTGAAATATACTAATTTTGTAACTACTCAGCCTC
>CAIYTF010000101.1 GCA_903929035.1 uncultured Ignavibacteriales bacterium | reverse complement strand
CGTTATTTTCTTCACGCTGTCAATCAAGCTGTTCTGTTCGCCTCCACCGGTAAATTTGACATTGAGATATGTCTGGGCATTAAGCCGAACTGAAAACAAAGCAAACAAACCTATTACAATGGTTTTGTAATAACCATACCGCTTATACGTGTAACCTCTATTCATACAATCCTTATTCGATAATGTTTAAAAATAAAAAAAGACGCGAGCCTATCCTTATACGTCCAAATCTGAGGTACCATCATACCCGACACAAAGACAATAAAGATAGGCTGCGTCCGTATTAGCGAACGCAGTCCTACCAGCTTGTTCTTGTGTCATTAAATTGATGGTTTTCAGATTAAGAACAGAGCGTAAAGACCACTCAAATAAAATTATGTTAATTAAATACTACGTTAATATTTCCAAGTTTAATTTTTGTTAATAGTGAAATTTAATAAAATATTTTGAATAAGCAAAAATATTTTTCGAGTAACAATAAAGTTATTTTGTAAACTTAACCAACCTTACAGGCATAGCAGCCGGTAAAACGCCCATTTTTAATGCAATGCGCTGGCCCCGTTCACCTGCAAGAAAGGATGCAAATCCGGTTGCTAACCCGACTCTTCCTTCAGTGTTAATGGCATACACTCCAAGAGGGAAGGAGTATTTTTTTAATGCAATATTTGCCAAATACGGCTTGTAGAAATAGCCGCCGTGTTCTGATGTGTCCGCCGGTGATACCTCAACAACCCGAATAGATGAAAGAAAAGCTGTACCCGTTGAGTCATCGCCGTCACTTATCCACTGCAAGTTTATAAAACCTAATGCATTCTTATCGGATGCAACCTTTTCTATAACACCTTTGCAGGAGCCTCCGATTGTAAGATTTGGATTTGTGATTTTTTTGTTTGGCAGGGTATCAAAAAAATATCTGACTATGCCTGACTTATTACCATCGAATACGAGATTCACTTTGGCATCATTTTTTGATTTCGGACTAAGCTCGTTCCATTTTGTCGATTTATACGATAGCAGATCGAAAATATTTTCGATCGCTAATAAAGTATCTTTATTGGCAGGATTAACAATTAATGCAACACCTTCTGTGGCAAGATGATTTGTATAAGGCGGATGAAGTTTTTTGATGAAAAAATCTTTTTCTTCTTTGTTTGCTTCTCTTGAAGATATAATGAAGAATACAGAATCTTTAACTAATCGTGAGAATAATTCGCTTTCATCATAGTAAGAAACATTGATGTGTGCCTCGGGGTAAAGCCCCTGAAAGGCTTCTATCCAGGCTGAAACAAGGGGTTTGATATTTGCATCAGCAGCAATTTTTATAGAGCCTGTTGTCGGCGTATCTTCTGAATGTTGAACCGTGGATTTATTACAGGATATAAAAATGAATAACGCGGGGAGTAAAACAAGCGAAAGTAGTCTAAGAAATATCGTCTTCCTCTTCATAAGTATCATCCTTTTTAGAATTAAAATCAGATTTTATATCCATTAACAGGCGGTAAACTCTGAATAGACCATAAATAATTAAGACAGCGGCAAGCAGCTGCTGCGCGAAAGGCGGGAGGCTTTCAAATCTTGCTTCTGTAGCAATAAGTAGAACTCCCGCCCCTATATAAATTAGAGCCATAAAACCCGCGAACGCTCGTGAAACCGCGCTCCACATAGGCTTTATTGTAATTTGAACTGAATAGGAACAATAACCTGAACAAGCACAGGGCGGCCGTTTTGTTTTCCCGGATTCCACTTCGGCATCATTTTCGTAACGCGTATTGCTTCTTCATCGCAGCCGGCTCCAATGCCTTTAGCAATGGAGGCTTGAGCAACATTGCCATCCTTGCCAACAACAAATTGCACGAACACTTTTCCTTCAACACCAGCGCGGCGGGCAATTTCCGGATACTTCACGTTTTGAGCGAAGAAAGTCAATAGAGCATCTTGACCACCGGGAAACGTGGGCATTTCTTCAACAAACTTGAAAACTTCAACTTTTTCTTCTACAGGTTTTCCGCCGTTTGGGTCGGAATTAGCATCAGGTAAAGTCATTTCATCAAGATTGATCGAAGCAGGGTCTGCTACCGCGTTCTGTTTACCTGCTTCAAGTTTATCGTCTTTTGGAGCCTGATATTCTACTTTAACTTCTTCATCGGCTTTGATAACCGGTGCAACATATTCATAGGTTGACTTTATGATTTGTTCTTTCGGCTTCTCGATAATTTTTTCTTCAACATCTTTCTCCTTTTCTAACTTGCCAAGATCCACTTCGCGATTAGTAATTACTTCAAGGTTTTCTTTCTTTCCGGTTATTTCTTTAATGATACTGAAAATCAACGGAGAACTGAAACTTAAAATGAAAGCTAATCCTGCACCCAAAGTGGCATACGTTAAAAATCGGGAATAGCCTTTCCGTAACACGTATGCGCCATATTCTTTATTTTTGTATTCAAAGACGATGTCATTTAGATCGGCGTGCATTATTGAGGCAGCATTTGCTGCAGGTGTTGTTGTATTCATTGCAGTGCTTCTTTCTCTTATAGATTAGAATCTTTGATAAACTGCTTCTCATCTTCGGTTACGTCAACAAGAAACACGGAACTTGTCTTTATCGATGTAATATTAATTTCATCGAGAAGATCCACTATATTTTTATAGTTCGCATCGTCAAGAGCTTTGATAAAAACAAAAAGTTCATCACCGCGTTGTTTCTTTTCAGCAAGCAGTAATCTCCTTATTCCTTCTGAAGAATAATCAGTTACTTTAAGTTCCGGCTTTTCAGTTTTTGAAAACATACCGGAATAATAATATATTTTACTATTGGGACCAAGAATAACATTAAATGATGCAGACTGTTTTACTGCAGGAGCATCTTTTGGTTTATCTGTTTTATCATTTTTCGAGGGCCATTTAACTTCCATTGTCTGTGGTTTGCTAAACGTGGTGGTCAGCATAAAAAATGTTACCAGCAAAAATCCAAGGTCAACCATAGGAGTCAAATCGACTCTGGTGGACATTTTTTTGGATTTTTTTCCTTTACCTTTGTGTTTTCCTCCGCCTTTGGAGGAGGTATCGAGTTCAGCCATTTTTCAATCTCCTTACTGGGGTTTAGCTTCTAAGTTGGTGATGAAATAATATTTCAACTCATCAGCATCCTGAAGAGCATCAATAACTTTCTTAAAGAGAGAATAGGGAGCTTTAGAATCGCCTCTGAAAGCAATCTTTGAAGGTTCGCCTTTTATTCCTGATTCGATAGCTTTCTTTCTGTCCAGAATGCGTGTCCAATAAGTAAGAACTATCAAATCTGATGTCTTCTTGTCGCCTTCGATAAGAGTGACAGTAGTGTCCAAACCCGTGTCGAATTTTTCAGTTTTCCCATCGGGATATTTAACAAAAACATCTTTCCCGTCTTTTTCTACCTGACTTTTAATTTGTTCCCGTGTTTCAGCGGGAATTTGGAGCCAGTAAGTGAGGCGGGCTAAAGATACATCAACATTAGACTCTAACGAAAATTCTCTTACAACCTTATCTTTCAAGTCTGGCGGAACATTGTTGGAGAGAAGTATCGTGCTTGAGGTTTTATCGTATTGAGCAGAGTATTTGAGCGGCACATCTTGCCGCTGCATCAGATAGTTGATTAACACGGTACGGCGCGGCTGCCCGTCCATGGAGAAAAATACTCTTCCTTTTTTGTTGACATCGCTATACGTCAAAGCTACCTGAACCAAATCCCTTTCGGGAATCTTTATTTCAGATATCGATGTAGGCAAATCCACAAGTATAGGATTCTCCGTTTTGAATTTCGTGGTAAGCATAAAAAACGTGAGCAATAAGAACGCGACATCGCACATCGCGGTCATATCAATCAGCGTACTTTTACGCGGTATTTTTACTTTTGGCATCGTTTAAACCTGTCCTGCTTAATTATGACGGGAAGCGAAGTTTTGAGTAATAGCAACGCCTGCTTCATCAATACTATAAGTTAGTTTATCGATTTGTGTTGTAAAAAAGTTATAAAAAATAATTGCAAGAGCCGAAGTACCGATACCGAGAGCAGTATTGATAAGTGCTTCTGAAATACCGCTTGCTAAAGCAACTGCATCCGGTGCACCTGCCTGAGCCATAGCTGAAAATGCTTTAATCATACCAAGAACAGTTCCGAGAAGACCCATAAGGGTTGAAATAGAAGAAATCGTAGCAAGGATAACTAAATTTTGTTCAAGCATAGGAAGTTCCAATGAAGTGGCTTCCTCAAACTCTGCCTTGATAGCAACAATTTTCTGATCTTTATTTAATTCTTTAGAAACAGACATTTCTTCATATTTCAATAATCCGGCTTTCACCACGTTAGAAACTGAGCCTCTTTGTTTATCGCAATTTTCTTTAGCAGTGGCAATATCGCCCTTTGAAAGAAGCTGATGAACTCCGGCAACAAACGCAGCAATGCTGCCTGTTCCTTTGGCACGGAAAATGGTAATTGCTCTTTCAACAACAAACGTTAATACCATAAGAAGTAAACCAAGAAGAATAGGGACGATAATACCGCCCTGGTGAACTATGCCGAGCATATTTAGTGCGCGTTTTTCAGGGTTGCCGTCAAGAAAATTGGCAGGGTTGCCAAGAACGAAGATATAAACCAAAACCGCGACCGTGAAAATAATGGGAATTGCAATTGAAGCGAATCCCGCGTAGAATCCTTTGAAATTAGTTTTGTTGCTCACAAATTACTCCTTAATTGTTAATGTTTAAAAATGAAATTTACTATTGAAAAAAAATTATCAAGTAAAAATACAGTTTCATTGAAATATTAGCAAAACAAAAATGGCTGTTAGCTAAATAAATGCTAACTATATTAGGTTGAATTAGAAAAATCAAAATTAGTACAAGCTCTCAATTTAGGATCCGCTAAATTATAGAAATTATTGGGACAGAGTCTGTGATTTTACAAAAAATGCTGCTCTGGACTTTTTGTCGTACACCCTAAATTTTCTTATTCTTTGATCATTAGGTTTCTTTTGCTATTTTTCGTCTGTCAGGTAATTCTATTATTTGCATACATTCTTTTAAAACTATATAATCACTATACTTAATCTTATTTTATAGATTTTATGGTAGAAAGTTATTGATATACGTTGTATAACTTATTGTTTAATCCTTATCTTGATTATTGGCTACATATTAACCTTACCCGGAAGATACACTCGTGAAAGAAAAATTTACTGAACTCGTGGAAATAATTTACAGGCTGCGGAAAGAATGTCCTTGGGACAAGGAGCAGACTAATGATTCCATAAAAGGGGCTACTATTGAAGAAGCTTATGAAGTTGTCCACGCGATTGATGCGAAAGATTATGACGAACTGAAAAAAGAACTTGGTGATTTACTATTGCACGTGGTATTCCATTCAGTGATAGCGGAAGAATCCGGTCATTTTGCATTGCCTGATGTTATTGATGAAATCAAGGCAAAGATGATTCGAAGGCATCCGCACGTTTTTGGAACAACAAATGTTGAAAATTCTGATGAAGTCCGGCAAAACTGGGAAATGATTAAAATGCAGGAAGGGAGAACATCAGTAATAGATGGTGTTCCCATTCAAATGCCGGCATTGCTGCGCGCGCATCGACTGCAAGACAAAGCCGCGAAAGTCGGGTTCGACTGGAATCATATTGACGATGTTTGGGGGAAGGTTAAAGAGGAAATCGGCGAACTTGAGTACGCTGTCAATTATGGAACAAAGGAAAAAATGGAAGATGAATTTGGCGATGTGTTGTTTTCATTGGTTAATTACGCGCGCTTCGTGAAAGTAAATCCCGAAGATGCCCTTCGCAAAACCATTGCAAAATTTGAATCACGCTTTCATTTCATAGAAGAACAACTATCAAAAAATGGAAAAAAAATTACCGAAGCCAGCCTTGAAGAAATGGATAAATATTGGAATGAAAGTAAATCGCTTTGAGTATGGATTCAAAAGTATGTGCATTGGATAATGTTTTCGTTGAACGTGCCTATCCATTAGGCAAAGATACAAAGGACGCAAAATTATTTAACCAAATAGCTATTGGGCATACCGGCTCTGCAGCCGAGTTAAAGACAATCATTGAATTAGTTGACACAAAATATTTTCTGTTATCGCTTAAAAACGATTCAATAAAAATATTGCCGGATACAATAGATAAATTCGTTAAAGAAGCGGAGGCTAATCAAGCAGGTTTGGTTTATGCCGATTATTACGAGCAAAAAAACAGTTCCTCAATTCCTATTCCGTTGATTGATTACCAAGCCGGCAGCCTGCGGGATGATTTTAATTTTGGTTCTCTCGTGTTTATTAATACCGAGGCAGCTAAGAAGGCACTGACAGCTATTAGTGATGAATATGGTTTTGCAGCGTTTTACGCGCTCCGCTTAGCAATATCGCGGACATATAGTGTCTTCCATATTAAGGAGTTTTTCTACGAAATTGATGAACCTGATAACCGGAAATCAGGCGAAAAGATCTTTGACTATGTAAATCCGAAAAACAGGGACGTCCAGATCGAGATGGAACAAGCTGTAACAGAGCATCTAAAGCAGGTTGGGGGTTATCTGCCGCCAAGTTTTGCTCCGGTTAATCTATACGAGTTTACTTTTCCTTTTGAGGTAAGTGTTGTTATTCCTGTAAAAAATAGAGTTGCTACAATTGGAGATGCAATAGCTTCTGTTCTTGCACAGGATACAACTTTCAAGTACAATGTTATTATTGTTGATAATCACTCTACGGACGGAACAACCGAAGTTATTGCAAAATACGCATCTCAAAACACCGGCATTATCCACATAATTCCCGATAGAAATGATTTAGGAATCGGCGGATGCTGGAATGAAGCTGTTAACCATCCATCCGCGGGCAAATTTGTAGTTCAGCTTGATAGTGATGACCTATATAAAGACAGCAATACTCTTGCCAAAATCGCGGCAAAATTCTATGAAGAAAATGTAGCGATGGTCATTGGCTCTTATCAGATGACAAATTTTGCTCTGGAGGAAATTCCGCCCGGGGTAATAAGTCATAATGAATGGACTCCGGACAACGGGAGGAACAACGCGCTTCGGATAAACGGGCTGGGTGCCCCGCGTGCTTTCTATACACCTGTCATTCGCTCGATCGGATTTCCAAACGTGAGTTATGGTGAAGATTATGCTGCGGCACTTGCTATTTCACGGCGATATCAGATAGGAAGAATCTATGACCCTGTTTATATATGCCGTCGATGGGAAGGCAACTCGGATGCATCACTAAGCATAGAAAAGCAAAACGAGTATAACTTCTATAAAGACGGCTTGCGCACAAATGAACTTATTGAACGAATTAACTTGAATAAACAAACAGGGGCACTCTAATGATTCTTTGTAAAGAAGAACATTCCCCTATTCGCTTGAATGATTTTATCGCGGACATACAATCAAAAAACGAATTACACAAAATATTATTTATTGTTCCCACGCATCGGAATAAAAGAGACTTGCGACTGCGTTTCATTCGGCAGGGCATTAGGGAAGGCTGCAATAAATTCCAGATAGAAACACTTGATAATTTTGCACGCCTGTTAATGAAAAAAAGCGGCAGACAATCGCGGCTGCTTGATGACGCATCAGGATTTGTGTTTCTGCGGCAGGCAATTAAGGAAGTAAAGCCGGACTATCTCAAACCATACAAGGACAATATTCCTGACGGCATCCAAAAAATATTGTATAGCTTATTTACTTCTTGGCGCAGAGAAAATATGAGCCTTGAAAACCTGCGGACTTCCGCGGAACCGCTGCCTGACTATGAAAAGAAACGGCTCAATGATATAGTAAGTATATTCGAATCGTTCATATCGGCTGTCCATTCGGCAGGCTATATAACTGCCGGAGATATATTCTTATTGGCAGTGAACGATGACGCGAACATACATTCTTATTTCCGCTCTATATATCCGGATGCGGAATCAATAATAATAAGGGGATACTCTGAATTTGCCAATCTCGAAATTGAGTTTATCGACCGTCTTTCTTTGTTGCCAAACACGAAGCTTTTTATTGAACTTGACTATTTTGAACATAACTTCGAGGCTTTCGGAGCAATAAAAGAATGCTGCGATAAATTCCAGCAGCGGGGTTTTATCAAGATTGAAGATATTGAGGAAGACCGCGATGACCCGTTCATTATGGGAGCAAAGTCGCGCTTGTTCCTGCATCTAAAAAAACACGTGGTAGATACCCGATTTATCGACAAACTTTCCATTATTATAAGTCCAAATCCTGCTGAGGAAGTCCGCGCCATTGCTAAAGAAATTAAACGGTTATGCATTGAGTTAAAAACTGTCCCTGCTGATATTTGCGTTATTATTAACTCAATAATAGACTATTCGCAAATTGTAAAAAATACTTTTCTCGAATATAGCATTCCTCTCAATCTTACAGATAGACCGTATTTGAGTTCACTCCTTCCTGTTATTGATATTATGAGTTTCCTCGAAATTCGTCAAGAAGATTTTTCTTATGACTCGATAATGCGTACATTCTCCGGCGGATTGATTCCGCTTTATAAATGTTCATTAAACGATATCAGACAGGCCGCGGTAAAATATCGCATCGTGAGAGGCGAAAAACTATGGCTAAATGTTGAGCAGTTCGCGAAATCTGTCAGCATTGAAGAGGAAGATGCCGAACGAAATGAAATAGACATAAAACGCGCCGGCAGGGTTGCTAAGGCAATGGAAGAACTATCCGGTAAATTAAAAGTCTTTGACAAGAAATTGGCTCCCCTCACGTTTTTAGCGGAACTGAAAAAGTTGGCTGCAGGATTTAATTTTTTGTCGCGGGTAAATAAAATGCCGCTCGCGCAGGCAGGCACGCTCCTAAAAGCAGTCGCGGATTTTCTTGATACCGCGCAAAATGTAATCGAGTTAATAATACTTGAATATGGCAGTGATACTAAGCATAGTTTCCAATTTTACTATAAAAACCTTCGTCAGGCATTGAGTTTTACCCGCTTCACGGAACCCGATCCGCGGCGTTTCGGTGTCACAGTCACCGCGCCAAATGAGGTGTGGGGTTTGAAATTCGACTATGTTTTTATTGCAGGATTATATGACGGCAATTTTCCCACGACAATTAAAACTGAATTTTTCTCAACTGAAGATGCGCATAATATAGAAAAACGGCATCTGCTTGCTCAGCAAAATACATTTTTTCAAACATTGCGTACGTGGAAAAAACACTTGTATTTTTCACGCCCGTTAATGATTGAAGGCAGAGAAGTTATGCAATCCCGCTTTATTTCCGCTGTTAAAAACACGTTCCGTACCAGGGAGTTTCAGCCGGAAATCCTCGCCGGTAAAATATATTCAAAACACGAATTGCTTTCCGTACTTGGAAGAAATGCTGCCATCATACCTATCGATTCAGCAGATACCACACTTGCTCAATTTATAAGTGATTCATTGGCTGCAGTTGAAATTTCAGCAAAAGTAAATAACCGTGATATGACAACTGAATCGTACAGGGGTATTATGAATATCAATTTACTTCCGCCAAAGGCTGTTAACAGATTAGAAATACTAAAAGATAAAGTTTTTTCTATTTCACAATTTGAAAAATATGCCGGATGCCCCTATAAATATTTTGCCGACCGCCTCCTCAATCTTCCCGAAATGCAGGACCCGAATGACGAGATTGACCGTAAAGACATTGGTTCAATGCTGCATTTAATTTTCTTCAAGTTTATGTCGCGAATGAAATCCGAAAATATCACGCTAAATCAATGCCGCGATAGCACATTCAATTCCGCTTACGAGACTTTGCAGGCAGTCGCTAAAGATACACTTGAAAAGGATTATGCAGGCGCGAAACTATCATTCTGGGATACCGAATCGCTTTTTGGTGTCGGCGGCAATGCCCGCAATTCTTTGCTCTACCTGTTCTTGACGAATGAACGTGAAGGAAATTTCTTCACGCCTGAATTATTCGAGTATTCTTTCGGCAAGAAACAAGATGAAATATCAGGAACAGAATTTGACGTTCGCGGGATAAAACTCAGAGGTAAAATAGATAGAATAGATGTCAACCTTGATAATAAACTATTTACTGTCGTGGATTATAAAACAGGCAATACAGCTAAATATAAAAATATTGAAGAAGGATATTCTCTTCAGCTTCCGGTTTATCTGCAGGCTGCAAAGCAAAAATTAGACGAAGAATACGGCGGAGACTTTAATCCGTTATATCCTATCTATTACTCTATTAAAACCAAAAATAAAGAATTCAGGCGCGTTCCAATCGGAGCAGGAAGAAATTTGAACGAGAATTATGATTCACTTAATGATGATGACTTGTTGAATATTACAGAATCAACCGGAGAAATGATCGTGCTCACCGCGGAGCATATACACGGCTACCATCAGAAAATGCTTTCAGGCTCATTTCCCGTTGCCCCCCAATCAGCAGCCTGTGACTATTGCACGTACCAGTCCGCCTGCAGAATTAATGAAATATGAAAGTACACAATTAATATATAATGCGATTTTGACCTTAATAGCGAACATTTGAAAACCGGCTGAAGGTTAAAGATAAATTTTATTATTTTGCATAATGAAAAAAGAGTTTTACAATATTCAGCCTGCTTTAAATGAAATATTTGGGAGTAATATTGAATTATTTCCAAACGTCAATGAATTGTTTGAATTAGAGTTGGCATATTTAAAGTATAGAAGAAAAATTTTTAACCGTAATACAAAAAAACACTTTCTATTTTTTTGATTCCAAATTTGAAGAGTCCTATGAAGGTTATATCAATTCATTAAAAGAAACCTTGCTAATAGTAAAGAACAAAGTAGAAACTGAAGGATTAAAAAAAGACATATTTGAATGGCTGTTAAAAGAAAAAGAAAATGGACTAAAAGCACTATTAGCACTTACCGGATTTTCAAATGAATATTTGAAACGATTAACAACTATTATTCGTATTGTTGACAATTCTGAATTAAATTTGCTTGTTTATAAGGAAAAATGGTATAACGAACTAAGCCCCGATAATATTCAAGAATGGTCAGACAGTACAATTTTAAAATTGATACAACAGAATGAATATTTCAGAAAGGGGTTAGTAAATATCTTTTTCGAAGGAGCTTCAATCCCGTTTTTAGCAAATACAATCCCGCTTTTTGAACTAAAAAAACTGAGTATTTCCAAATTAAAATTTGAGATTTCTGAGTTAATAGACACATTGATACGTTACAAAGAAAAAGGAAGTTATTCGGGAATGAAAGAAAATAATCCGGAGACCATTGTTGCCGGATTATTGGAAAAACTTGATATTCCTTTTGAAACTGGTGATTTAAGCGAATTGATA
Source organism: uncultured Ignavibacteriales bacterium (assembly GCA_903929035.1). GTDB lineage: Bacteria > Bacteroidota > Ignavibacteria > Ignavibacteriales > Ignavibacteriaceae > CAIYTF01. The sequence goes on along the minus strand of CAIYTF010000101.1, from coordinate 9,168 downwards.
ACAAATGCTCCTGACAATAAGAGAACTATGGATTTTATTATTCCCAACAAACAAAATCCAAAATTAATAATAGAAAGCTCATTTTTAGCAACAACCTCTTCCGGTCAAGGAGACAAATCAAAAACAGAACTGTCTATTGATACGCTGATAAAAGAACATTATCCCAATGCCAAATTTATCGGTTTTATAGATGGTATTGGTTGGTATGTTCGTAAAGGTGATTTGAAGCGGATGGTAACAGCTTATGAAGATGTTTTTACTTTTCACGCAGAAGAGTTAAAAAGATTTGAAAGACTATTAATTGATAGTATTAAGTAATGATAGATAAATATACAAATATGATATTGCAAGGCGATTGTTTAGATTTATTTAATAATATTCCCGACAATTCTGTAGATATGACTTTTGCTGATCCTCCATTTAATTTAAAAAAGAAATATACAAGCTATAATGATAGCTTGGAATTTCAAGAATATCTATATTGGTGTGAGAAATGGATTTCGGAAATGGTACGAGTAACAAAACCAACAGGCTCAATATTTTTGCATAATATTCCTAAATGGCTAACATTTTATGCTGCTTATATGAATAAGCTTGCTCATTTCAAACATTGGATTTCTTGGGATGCTCCAACAGCTCCAATGGGAAAATCCTTACAACCGGCTCATTATGGGATCCTATTTTACACGAAAGAAGCAAAAGGAGCAAAGATTTATGAACTTCGTTGTCCACACAAAAGGGACCGCAAACAAGGTTATTTGTGGAAAGATTATGGTGGAAAGAAGGATTTACTACACCCTTTTGGCCCTTTGGTTTCAGATGTTTGGACAGATATTCACCGAATAAAACACAACACCAAAAGGGATATACACCCTTGCCAACTACCGGTCCATTTAATGGATAGATTAATATTGATGACAACTGATGAAAATGATATTGTACTTGATCCATTTTCCGGTACAGGAACTACTGCCATTTCTGCCAAGCGTTTGGGTAGGAAATATATTGGTTTTGAGATAGATAAAGAATATGTAATAATATCCCAACAAAAATTGGAACAAATAAAACCTAATTTTAAAATTGGTAAAAATTGGGTTAGTTTTTACCTCAAAGATATAGTTACACTAAGAAATAACGAATGGAAAGAACTTGAGCAATATTTTAATATTCCGGAACCTTCGAGAGCAATTGATAGCCAAAAGACAACCCTAAGAGACAAGAAGCTAATTCCGGTTGGAGTAGAATATATATTTAAGGAAGAAAGTAATATTAACAAAATAAATTCTCATTACCATTGTGGATAATAAAACAGGCAATACAGCTAAATATAAAAATATTGAAGAAGAATTTTCTCTCAGAAAATGCTTTCAGGCTCATTTCCCGTTGCCCCCCAATCAGCAGCCTGTGACTATTGCACGTATCAGTCCGCCTGCAGAATTTAGGAAATCAATTTGGTTCCAATAAATTTTAAGATTAACAAATAACTTATTGCATAAGGAAAATACTATGAAAATTCTCTCTTGGAACGTAAACGGCATTCGCGCGGTTCAGAAAAAAGGCTTTATTGATTGGATAAAGAAAGAGAATCCTGATATTCTTTGTCTTCAGGAAACGAAGGCTTCGCCGGAACAGCTTTCCACTGATCTGCTCAATATAGACGGTTATACTTCTTATTTCTCATCCTCAATCGTTAAAAAAGGATATAGCGGAGTGGCTATCTATACAAAGACGGTTCCTGAAACTGTACTCAGCGGCTACGGCATTCCAAAGTTTGATGATGAAGGGCGTATTATTATAGCGAAATATAAAGGCTTCACTTTGATAAATAACTATTATCCCAACGGGAAAGCAAGCGCGGAACGCCTCCAATACAAGATGGATTTTTATGATGCTTTCCTTGATTATGCCGACAAACTAAAAGAGCAAGGCGAGAACCTCCTAATTTGCGGTGATTTTAATACAGCTCATAAGGAAATTGACCTTGCACGCCCGAAAGATAATGTTGATGTCTCCGGTTTCCTGCCAATGGAACGCGAGTGGATGGATAAATTCATCGCGCACGGTTACAAGGATACATTCAGAATGTTTAGCGATGCAGCAGAACAATATACCTGGTGGCATCAGGTCACCCGATCCCGTGAAAGAAACATTGGATGGCGCATAGATTATTTCTTCGTCAATGATGGCTATGCAAACAAAATTAAAAAGGCGTTTATTCTGCCGGATGTTATGGGGTCAGATCACTGCCCTGTTGGCATAGAACTTTAATTCAATTACATCAGCTGCTAAATCAACTAAAGGCTTGTTCACAAATAACCTTTACGTCTTTAATAGAATCGAACGAAACAACAAATGAAGATAACCGGTTGTTTCGGTCATTTTTCGTTCGTTTTCCGAAAAAAGTTTCGGAAAAATTTTATCAGCTGTTTCCAAAGAAAATCCAAGGATAACAATCGAGTGGGCAATTTTTTTGAAATTTGGTTTTTGCTCCGCGGGCAGCCAAGTTGAAAGTGCTGAACTGATAATATCAGCCTCGCCATTTATCAACGAAACTATATATGCTGATTCAACGGGTAAGTGACTATCATTGAGAAATGATTTCACTATAATATCTAAGAGCCTGAATTTTTGTCCAAATTCGCGTTTTAAACCTATATAGGATGTTACCTGCTCTATTGAATTTTTATTCTCATCATTAAAGATAGATTTTATTTGTTTTAGATATTCAATTGATTGGGACAGAACGGTTTCCTTGAACAAATCATCTTTTGTTTTGAAATAATGATAAAGTGTAGTTTTCCCGATTCTAAGGTCGCGCGCTATTTCTTCAATAGTTGTTTTTTGCAGCCCGTGCCGGACAAAACGCTTTTCAGCAGCTTTGATGATTTCTTCTCTTTTGGGAGAATATGTCTGCCGGTGCTTCTTTGTTTTGATTGTTTGCATAAAAAGATTGATTATTTACAAATATGTGTCTATTTTAAAAGTTTGATTTCAAATATATAATATAACCAGGAGTTTATTACTTATGCCATTGATGACAAGAATGCGGTCCATCGCGCCCGCGTTTATTATTGCGATTGTAGTTCTCTTTGTACTGTTTATGGTCATTCAAGATTCGAAGATTATGGAAATCTTCGGTCATCGCCCTAATATAATAGGAACAGTTAATGGAAAAGATATTACATCACAAGAATTTTCTCAAAAAGTTGAAGAATATCGCAGACAATATAAAGAACAATACAAGACTGACTTTGATGAAGAGAATATTGATCAATTGCGCGATCAGATGTGGGAAGACTATATAAGCCGCTCTATTACGAAACAGCAAATTGACAAAGACAATATTATTGTTACTGACAAAGAAATCAATGATCAGATATTTGGAGCTAACCCTCCCGATTTCTTGAAAAAGCAGTTTATTGACTCAGTCGGAAATTTCCGGAGAGATGTATATGAAAGTGCTATCAAAGACCCTAAGAATAAAGAAATTATTCTGCAAGTCAAGGATATTTTGAAAGAACAACTATACAATGAAAAGCTGCAGGCGGTTATTAATAGTGCTGCTCTTCCAAGCTATGGCGAAATCAAAAGAAAATTTATCGATCAAAATGTGAAGATGACTGCCGAATATGCCTTAGCGGATATTAGCCAATATCCTGATAATAGCATTACTGTTTCCAATGACGATGTGAAAAAATATTACGAAGAAAACCCTGATAAGTTTAGCGTTGATGCTCAAAGGAAAATTAAATATGTTATGTTTCCCGTGGCTGCTTCAAAATCAGATTCAGATAATGTACGACAATCGGTTCAGAACTATAAGGACCTTTCAGTCAACGATACTATTTCTTTTGACTCATTGTCAAAAGCATATTCCGGTTTGCAGGTTATAAAAGACTCGGCAGATTTATCAACGCTTCCTTCTGAACTTGCAAAGATAAGCGGAGCAATAAGTATTGGGCAAGTTGTTGGACCTTTTATAGCTGGCGGAAGTTATGTTATCTATCGTATTACCAAAATTGATGAAATGAAAGACCCTGTGGTTAAAGCTTCACACATTCTTATTAGCGGTGATTCCACTGCTGAAAAAGAAGCAAATAGAATTTTTGCTGAAATTAAAGGCGGCGCAAATTTTGAAACAGCTGCTAAGAAGTACTCAAAAGACCCCGGTTCCGGCTCAAATGGCGGTGACCTCGGTTGGTTTGGCAAGGGAAGAATGGTACCGGAATTCGAGAAAGCGGCATTCTCAGGGAAAATCGGTGAAATTCAAAAACCAGTTAAATCACAATTTGGTTATCATATTATTAAAGTCACGGCTAAAAGCAGTGTGAAATATTTCTTTGAAAAAATTCAAGAATCGCTGAAACCTTCCGCGTCAACAAGAGATATGGTCTATCAAACAGCAGCAGATTTTCAATTTATGGCAGAGAAAGAAGGATTTGAATCCGGAGCAACTCACCAAAAATATCAGGTGCTTGAATCTTCTGAATTTTCAAAGGATGCCAGCTATATTCCAAATATTGGAGCTTGCCGTCCATTGATAAGTTTTGCATTCGATAATAGCATCAACTCGATTGGGAAACCTGCTAAAGTAACAAGCGGTTACATAGTTGCAAAAGTTACCGAAGAAATCAAACCCGGTGTTAAGACTTTCGCGGCAGCTGAAAAAGAAGCGAAAGTACTTGCCATCAAGCAGAAACGTTTTGAAAAAGCAAAACAAGCAATTGAATCAATAAAAACGCGAGTTGGGGAAGATTTGGCAAAAGTACCTCAATTTTCAAAAGAGATTACTTTTGGCACTGCTCCAAACTTTAGAACAGATGGCAGCATCCCAAACATTGGGCTTGACTATAATTTTTCCGCTCAGTCTTCACGCGCGCAATTAAATAAAGTCATTGGGCCAATTAAGGGAACTAAAGGATATTATCTCATTAAAGTAACCCAGCGCGATAATTTTGATGAGAATACTTTCAAAGTTCAATATGACCAACTTCGCGATAACATCGGAAATCAACGCAAGCAAGGAATATACAATCAATGGCTCGCGAAACTAAAAGCTGATGCAAAAATTACGGACAGACGGTATATGTTTTTTTAATTTAGACAAGTTTTCTAAAAGCCCTCTTCATTGGAGAGGGTTTTTTAATTTTAAATTAGAATTCCACTGTGTATATTTGTTGTATAAAAATGTTAATTAATTTGGTTGACTTGATTTTGGTGTATTATAAGGATTTTCCGGTTTGAAAGAACGAGTAAGCAGAATTTATCTGACAGGATTTATGGGTTGCGGTAAAAGTTCAATCGGACTTATACTGGCAAATACACTTGGCTGGAAGTTTATAGATCTGGATGATGAGATAATTAAGTCGGAGAAAATGTCTATAACAGAAATATTCAAAATTCAAGGGGAATCGGTTTTTAGAGACATTGAAGCACGAGAACTTCATAAGATGGAAAACTCTAACCGCGTTATCGTCGCGCTTGGCGGTGGTGCCATTCTTCGAGAAAGCAACATTGATTTGATGAAAGCAACCGGTAAATTAATATACATAAAAGCAAGCCCAGAAAAAATATATTCGCGATTAAAGCTAAAAACAAACAGACCGCTGTTTCAAACAGCTGATAATTTAATTATGACAAAAGAAAATGCAATTCTCAAGATTAGGACTATGATGAATGAAAGAGAAAAATACTATCTCTTAGCAGACTTAATCTTTTCACCGGAAGATTATTCTATCGGCTACTGCGTGGACAAACTGCGGGCTATTCTCTTTAAAAAATACGGTATTGAAAATGCAGAAAATTAACATAGATACCCCTTCAAAGCATCATTCCTGTTATCTAGGAAATGGTATTCTCAAAGAACTGCCTCAGCTATGTAATTTGCACAAACTTCCTTCTACCCGCTTTGTTATTATTGATTCGCACGTAGCAAATTACTGGTATAAAGAAATAGAATCACTTTTAAGTAATGCAGAGGGCACTACCCACTACTACATAATGCCCTCCGGTGAAAAATCTAAATCATTAAAGCTGGTGCAAGCTATACTAGAAACGATGGTTGATTTGAAAATCAACAAAGACTCTGTAATCATTGCCATAGGCGGCGGTGTATGCGGCGACCTTGCAGGTTTTATCGCGTCTATTTATTCGCGCGGCATTGGCTTGGTGCATATACCAACATCTCTGCTTGCAATGATAGACAGCTCGATTGGCGGTAAAAATGGAATTGATTTTGCAGGCAAAAAAAATAATGTCGGTGCAATTTATCAAGCAGACTTTATACTTACCGATACAGCATTCCTGAAAACTCTTTCGCGCCAAGAATTTCTTAACGGGTGCGGTGAATTAATTAAATACGCGTATTTAAGCGATAATTTATTTTTCGAAGAGATAAATAAATTCGCGGAAGCAGGTTTTCCCGAGAATATTGAAGATTTGCAGTCATTGATATATCAATCAATACAGATGAAAGTATCTGTAGTCAGTAAAGATGAAAGAGAATCAGATTTACGGAAGGTATTAAATCTGGGACATACGTTCGCCCACGGGATTGAATCCGCATCTCATTTTAAGATGCCCCACGGGATGGCTGTTGGAGCAGGAATTCTTGCCTGCCTAATTGCAAGTTTTCGTTTAAGTTTTATTGATGAAGAAAAATTAAAGCTATATTCAGCTCTTCCGCTTTCTTTGGAATACCCGCCTATTTTGCAAACTCTTTCACCCGAATCGATAATTGAGTTTATGATATTCGATAAGAAAAGCAAAGATTCCACACCACAGTTTGTATTGCTAAAATCAATAGGACAAATGGTACTCAACGTTAGTGTTCCAAGAGAGATAATTTATTCTTCAATTCAATCGGCAGTTACGAACATTTGCCAAGATAGAGAACAATCATAGATGGAAAATTTCATCAGGGACATTATAAAAACATTTATATAAAAAACAGTAACAGAATTACAAATGAATTACAAAGAACATATATTACTATTAGTTGGCGGAGCCTCTGCAGAGCGAGAGGTTTCAAAACGTTCCTCGAAAGCAATATTTAGCGCGCTTTCCGAGCTTGGCTACCACATTTCCTTGCTCGATCCGGCGTATGGCAAAAATCAACCCCGTGAAATTGATGCTTATTTTGCCGAAAAAGATTGCTTTCCTGTTACCGCGGAAAATTATTTAGCAGCCTTTGACTCGCTGTTAGTTAAGGAAGCAGATATTGTATTTATTGGTTTACACGGTCAATTTGGAGAGGATGGCACTGTGCAAGCCTTGCTCGAACTAATGAACAAAAAATATACGGGTTCAAAGGTTTTGTCAAGTTCGTTATCTATGGATAAACATAATGCCAAGATAATTATGAAAGAGCATAAGGTTGATTCGCCAAAAGAAATATTTTTACCTTCATCAAAATATTCCGCCGATTTTGTAATTAGGCAGATTCAAGAGGAATTTGGCTTTCCTTGCGTTGTAAAACCCAATAACCAAGGTTCTACTTGCGGATTGAGTGTATGCTATGATGCTTCGGAAGTTGCCTCCGCTTTAAATATGGCTTTTCAATTCTCTAAGGCTGTTTTGATTGAAGAGTTTATCAAGGGCAGTGAAATAACAGCCGGAATTATTGACTATTTTGTACTGCCTGTGTTAGAGATTAGACCAAAACACGAGCTATATGACTATGAATGTAAATATACACAAGGAATGACAGAATATTTTGTACCCGCTGAAATATCACCTGAAATTACTTTTGAAATACAAGATCAGACATCGCGGGCTTTCAAGGCACTCGGGTGCATTGGCTATGCGCGAGCAGATTTTCGTCTCTCGGAAACAGGACAAATATATTGCTTAGAGATTAATACGCTTCCGGGAATGACTGCTACAAGTCTTTTTCCCAAGATGGCAAAGGCAGCAGGTATTTCTTTCAATCAACTAATAGAAAATATTATTTTATCCGGGTTGAAGTGAAATTTACATCTACCAATATTTTTTCTTTTTTATTTAGCATATTTTTGATTGCAGGAGTTTCATTTATAGTCTTTAATTCTTCCGGCTACTTAAAAATGCATAAACTGCAAACTGTTGTTACGCTCTTGGATACTCAAATAGACTCTATTCGAAAAGAAAATAATATTCTCAGAGCTGTGAATGATTCTCTTGCAACTTCAAAACCAAAAAAGATTGAACGAACAGCGCGTGAAAAATATAGTATGCATAAGCCGAATGAAGTTGTTATTATTGTTGATGAGAAATAGTATTGTACTTCAAGCAGTGTCTGAAATATGGGAATTCTTCTAATCGCGAAAGGTGCACGACAAAATGTCCTTATCTGCTGCTGTAGTCTTCATTTTCAGATAACCCGCCGCTTGTTATCGTACACGCTATTATAATTTTCCTCGTGTTATTATAATTTCATAACTTGCACGAGTAAATTTTGATTATTCGTAATAACATTTTTGATAAAATACACCTCAAAGGCATAGTATGGCTAATCATTCAAAAACATACGAAGAACTTCTAAATGAAATAGAAGAGCTTAAGCTAGAGAACCAATCTCTGAAAACCGCTTTTAATAAGAATATTCTTGAAAGCGAAGAGCAATTTAAGTACTTGGCAGACACAGCTCCGGTACTGATTTGGATGTCCGGCACCGACACTTTATGTAATTATTTTAATAAGCCTTGGCTCGATTTTACCGGACGGACGCTTGAACAGGAAATGGGCAATGGATGGGCGGATGGCATTCACCCTGTTGACTTTCAACATTGCATCTATATCTATCTTGATTCGTTCAATAAGCACCAAAAATTTGAAATGGAATATCGTCTTCGCCGCGCGGATGGAGAGTATCGCTGGCTTTTGGATAACGGTGTTCCGCACTTTTCTCCCGAAGGTGTATTTATCGGTTACATCGGTTCTTGTGTGGATATCACCGAACTCAAGAAAACTCATAACGCGTTAGCCTTACGCGACAAAACAATACTCCAAATGGCAAATGATGGAATTCATATCCTTGACGAGAACGGGAATGTCGTAGAAGCAAATGATTCCTTTTGTAAACTATTGGGATATACCCGCGAAGAGATTCTGAATATGAACGTGGCAGACTGGGATGCTAAATTTTCCAAGGAAGAGTTATTGATAAAGATAGGCGAATTAATGGCTAAT
>CAIYTF010000100.1 GCA_903929035.1 uncultured Ignavibacteriales bacterium | reverse complement strand
GATATTATGTCCCAAAGGGACTAAATTTGAATAACCGTGAGTGACAACTCACGGGAGAATGATAAAAAGCATCTATGTCCCCGAAGGGGGCAAATTCACGCCGCGTAGTTAGTTCGCCCCTTTCGGGGACGTTATTTGTTGGGCTTACTTTTCCGTGAGTTAGCACTCACGGTTATTCAAATTTAGTCCCGCTGGGACAAATTCAAGAACAGGCTGAGTAGTTACAATAATATTATGTTGTAACATAACAACTTTGTTCTCAGAAAAAAAAATCTAAAAAAAACATCTTTATACTTGAATTTCATTCCATTTTTTCGTATTAATGTTTTGAGATTATTACATTTATCGAAAAATCATAGTTTCTATATTTCATAATTATTTTTTTTGGAGTTCGTTATGTCAAGTAAAGCAACCGAAAACTATCCGCGAGAAGAATTAGGTTACCGGAAAGAACGTCCGACAGTCTTAGTGGTCGATGACGATAAAAAAATTATCGAGGCATTCGAAGTATTCCTTGATTCTGAAGGCATTAATATGATTGGCGTTCCTGATGTTGATTCAGCAATGATAAAAGCGCGAGAAAACCATATTGATATGGTCATTAGCGATTTCTATCTGAAAACTAAATCGAGTGTTGAGCTATATACGCTGATTAAAAAAGTGTACCCCGATATTAAGATCGCGGTCATTACCGGCTACCCTGAATATATCAATGAAGACGATGTAATCATTTTCGGAGCTGACCATTTTTTTACCAAACCACTCGAATTGGATAAAGTGCGTACACTTGTCAGAAAATATTGCTTCCCTCAAGTTGCAAATTAAATTTGTTACGGCTTTTGATTCTCTATTAAAAAAGTCTATTTTAGCATAGTAAAATTGTAAATATTCTTTTTTTCTAATTTGAAATTACTTTAATAAATAAGGAGGTTTCTCTATATGGCAATTAAAATAACTGAAGAATGCATCAATTGTGGTGCTTGCGAACCCGAATGCCCAAACACTGCTATCTATGAAGGCGGTGCAAGCTGGGAACTTGGGGGTATTTCCGGCTCCGATGGTGCAGCCCCTTCCGGTGCATCCGGTTTTTTCTCAAACGACTTTTATTACATTGTACCGGATAAATGCACAGAATGTGTTGGATTCCACGATGAACCGCAATGTGCATCTGTCTGTCCTGTAGATTGCTGTGTTCCGGATGAAACACACGTTGAAGATAAAGCCTCTCTTCTTAAAAAGAAAGATTATTTATCCGGTTTATAATCCGGTATATTTTTTTCTTGTTATAAAATTAAAGCCGCTCCATAAAAGCGGCTTTTTTTATAATTGCGCGTATAGCTCCTGCGCCAATGGAAAAGTTGGGTCAATCTCAATTGCTTTTTTCAAATAAGTTTTCGCCTCCGAGAGCATACCATCTTTATAGAAAAGTAAACCCAAATAATAGTTAACCCATATATTCCCTTCATCCTTCGCCTGAACATCCATAAAAATTATTCCAGCCTCTTTATATTTATTTTCAGCTAATAACTTCTCCCCCTCATTCATTTTAATTCCAAACCAAAAACTACGCAAATGACTGTTTTCACCACAATTATTCGCATCACTTACCCATTTTTTCCAGAAATAAAGTTGATTTCGTCCTAATATAGCAGCAATACTTTCTTCACTCCGCATAAAACTTAAATTGCCCTCCCTGCCGTGAGTGTTGAATTCGTGTATATAACTGTCTGTCGGTACAATATATGCTTTCAACTGCTTCTTTTTTACCTGAATACCCAAATCCCACTCCTCAAAATAGCAGGGGGAGAATTTATTTTCGAACACGAGAGTTCCCTGATGAAAAATGTCAGTTTTCACAGCAAAGAAAAATCCTGAAACATTATCCACTACAATAGGTTCATTGAAGGTACCCTTTGTATATCTCTGCAAATCCTCGGCAGCATAGAAATTAAAATAGCCGCCTTCCGGACCTACAACTGCCGCGTCAGGCAAGGTAATTAATGCATCTTCCAGTGCTTCAACGGCTTTCGCTTCAAGATGCAAATCCGAATTCAGAATAAAGGATATGGGTGCATCTGACATATCAAGCCCAATATTCCACGCGCGGGCAACACCAAAATTATGGCTCATCACCGCGCAGTATGTTATACGCGGATGATGCTTGAACATATCCGCCATTTCAATAGAATTAAATACAGCTATCACATTGCCGGGAATTTTTTCCAAATCATAAAGCAGCGTGTGGAAATTAAATTGCGTTCGCGATGAAAGGTCGAGTACAGGAATAATAAAACTACGTTGTGCTGAATATTTGTATTCAACATTCAACAAATCTTCCATCGAATATTCTTTTTTCGGTGGAACTGCAACCTGCTTCTTGTCAATAGATCGATCGCGCAGTTCATCAATATCCGGAGTTTCTTTTCTCCCGCTTAGAATTACATCAAGCATATCACTGCACCGGTGTGCATACGTGTGCCCGCGAAGCACCATTGCATTGCCTTTTGCCGCGATTGATTCACGTAAAACGCCGTGTTCAAGATAAAAATTTGCCCTTTCAACAATCTCTTCATCCGCGTAATAAGCAAGCGATTCTCCATCGCGGAAAAGTTGCTGCAATCCGGAACCATTCGCATAGTCAGTCAGCAAAAAAGAACCGGAGCACAATACTTCAAATACCCGCATATTTAGGTCGTTTTTAGCAGCATTATTAAAAACAATTTTTGATCGTGAGAACACACGCACCATATCTTCTAAAAAACATCGTTCATAGTGAACACCAAAATGACTTGATAGGGTTTGCAAAAGCTGTTGTCGCCTGATAGCTCCATTAACCGAACCTACAAATCCGATGTCATATTTTTTTAGCAGTGTTTTCCGCCCGTGTATTTCAGGGTCACATCCAAGCGGCAGCCAGAACGTATTTTTCATTCCTGCTTTATGAAACGCGGCGATGTATTCTTTCTGTGCAAGAAATACATAATCAAAATTCTTCGCCCATTTCAAATGCATATCAAACGATATATGTGTATCAATCAAGTAGCAAGCCTTGGGACAGGGAAGAGAATCAAGATTCTCGGGAAAATAACCCGGCACAGATTCAACCCAAAGATATAGATGTGGAAATTGGCTTGGTTTTATTGATGATGTCATATCTTTCATATCAACATTGGCAGGCCACAAATAATTTGGGTCAGGTATCTCGCGTTTCATATTCTCCAGATTCCAAGCCTTGATAATCTCAGGTGTTATCTTGGGACCCATAGTTATCACCTTATGATTCTGCTCTCGTAAGGCTTTTTCTAAATAAGCTGCCGTTGTTGCAGGATAGGACACATAAGCGAGCCAAATTGTATATTGCATAGAAGATTATGTTTTTATTTTGTCTTGTACATAAAATATTGAATTATTACAAATTAAATACAGCTTTTAATAAAAAAAGATACTTGATTCCCATACCGGGATTCTGTACTTATGGAAAGCAAAATTAGAGTTTTTTCTTATGAATACAAACACAGGCAATAAAATAAGTCTGTTTGAAAATGCAGAACACTTTCGCTCCATCGTGCATAATATCGATGGATATGTCTATACAGTGCTTTATAATAAGGGCGAAGCGGCTGCTTCCTATCATAGCCCGCGCTGTTTAGATTATACAGGCTATTCTCAAGAGGACTACAATGCTGATCCGGAACTTTGGCTAAAAATGGTAGCTCCTGAAGACCGTGATTTTATTTTTAGTTTTTTCAATTCCCGAAAAGTAAAAGCAGAACAAACTTATCTGGAGCATCGCATCATTAGAAAAGACGGTGAAAAAAGATGGGTTGCCGATAGATTTACAGAACAAGCAGACGAAAACGGACTACTGACCCGGCGCGATGGTTTTATATTCGATATTACTGAACGAAAACAGGTTGAACTCGCGTTAAAAGAACAAAACCTGTTCCTTCAGCATTTAATTGACGCTATCCCGAATCCTGTTTTCTATAAAGATTTCAAAGGCTGCTTCAAAGGCTGCAATAATGCTTTTGAAGAATATACCGGAAAAAATCGCGATGAAATTGTCGGGAAAAAAACGATAGACATTATGACTCCCGAGCATACCGAACTACACGATCGAATGGACCAAAATGTTTATAACAATCGAGGCTTAATGGTTTATGAATCGGATTTTCTTCACGCGGGCGGTTCGCTAAGAAAAATTATTTACTATAAAGCTCCTTACCTCAATGCTCAGGGCGAAATTGCAGGCGTTGTGGGGGTTATGATGGATACTACTCAATTAAAAGCCACCGAAGAAACTCTTCATCAGACATACGTTAAGCTTAAAGAAATGGAAAGTATCGTTAATAAAAGCCCCGCTATTGTTTTCCTACGCAACGCGTCAGGCAGGCTCCCGATAGAATTTGTTTCTGATAATATTTCGCAATTCGGCTATTCTCCAGTTGATTTTTTAGACGGCACTCTACAATTTATTGATATCGTGTTTCAAGGTGACCGTGGCCGTGTTCATTCTGAAATGCAACGAAATGCTAAGACAGGCACTTCTGACTTCACGCAAGAATATCGCATCATTCACAAAAACGGCGACCTTATCTGGGTTGACGATCATTGCAGCCTTCGTTTCGATTATAATAAAAAACTATCCCACTATATTGGCGTTATTATTGATGTATCGAAAAGGAATCAAGCACTGCAGCTTTTCAGAGAGAGCAATGAGCGATATAGAACGCTTGCTGAAAACTCTTATGACCTCATCTCCGAAATAGATTCAGAAGGCAAATTATTATATATCAGTCCTAACTTCAGCACCACGCTTGGGCTTGAACACGATGAGGTTGAAAACTCTTCTCTGTTTAATTACATTCACCCCGAGGATTTGGCACTTGTTATCAAGGAATTAAAAAATTCAAGCGGACAAGTAAATCATCGTCTAAAACATAAAAGCGGTGAATGGCTTTGGTTTGAAAGCGCGGGGAAGCAATACATAACTGCCGATCGCTCAAAACGAGGCGTGATCGTTTCCCGCGATATTTCAGTGCGAAAGCGATTACAGCAGCAAATCATTAGAACTGAAAAACTTTTGGCAGTCGGAGAAATGTCCGCTATGATTGCCCACGAGTTCCGCAACTCACTTACCTCCATCAAAATGATTTTACAGCTCCAAAAAGAATCGCCCAACATTCGTCCCAACGAGAAAAGGCCTCTCAAAATCGCGCTTGATTCTATTCAGCATATGGAGAGCGTTCTTAAGCAGCTGCTCAATTTTGCTCAGCCGGCTTCTATTATGTTTCAAAAAGCAGATATCAACATAATGCTTGATGATTGCGTGAGGTTTATTGAACTTCAGGCACACAAAATGGCAATTCATTTGTCAATACGGGTTGATACTGCACTTCCTCTTATATTGATGCACTCCCCTTCTATGCGTGAGTGCATTCTCAACCTTATGCTCAATGCCACTCAAGCGTTCGAGCGTGACTTAGTAAAAATCAGACGCCGCATTCACGTTTCAACTAAATTGGTGACAATTGATGAACAATTAGTTGATACTGAATTGAGTGTTGATAATGAATATTTCAAAATCAAAGGAAGTGTTTCATCAAAACAAGAAATCATCCTTGATATTGGAACCCAATGCGCGTTAATCAAAATTGCAGATAATGCAGGAGGTATTGATGAGGCTTTTCTTGCTCATATTTTTGAACCGTTTTTCACTTCAAAAGAAAAAGGCACAGGGCTTGGTCTCTCAATATCTAAACGTATTGTTAATTCGCACGGCGGAATTATGAGGGCAGTAAGCGATAAAGGACGCGGTACAACATTTAAAATATACCTCCCGCTTTTACCTCCTGTTTAATGGATATATTAGCTGCAAGACTGCACTCTGCCATTGAAGAATCTAAAAAGAATTTTGCCGAAAATTAGTTCTAATCAGATAGTAGTAACAGCCTTATTCTTCGGAGTGTTGCTGCTATTATCTTTAATAGTCCCAAAATTCTTTATCGCTGATGACTTATGGCTGATTAAAAGCGCATACTCAAGACCGGTACCTTGGTTTAGCGACTGGACTTACTCTGCCGATGGATTATACCGCCCGCTGTTCATTTTATTTCTAAAATCGGAATATCTCTTTTGGGGATTAAATCCATTTTATTATTACTTATCAAATTTATGTATTCACGCCATAAACGCCGTTATTATTTTTCTTTGCATAAAAAAATTAGATAATCTAATTTCTTTGCAATTGAATAAAACTATAATCATATTAGTCCCATTTCTCTATTTCATAATGCCTCAAAATCTTTCTGCTGTTTTATGGATTTCCTGCGGAAGTGATTTGCTTTGCGGACTGTTTTTGTTTTCGAGTATGTATTGCTTACTACATTATATTGAACATTGCAAAGAAAAACACTTGTTCTTTGCAATCTCGTTATTAATATTATCATTACTATCAAAAGAAACCGGTATCGCGGCAGTTTTTTATATAATCGGGATTTATTTGCTTGTACAAAATAAAACTCAATTTAAGATATTGCCTAAACATATTGTGGTTTTTACAATGGTTGTTGTTTTATATCTGACTTTAAAATATTCAATTTTAATAAATTCTCACGCTCCTAATATCTTTAACGGATATTCTATAAACAAGCTCTTCAAATTTTTGTCGATTGGATTAATCTCTTTTTTTTCAACTCTAAATTATATAGACATTAAATTGATTACTCGTTCAAAAGACCCCGCTGCATATTTAATCTCTTTCTTTGGCTTTGTCTATCTTCTTCTGTTATGTTTTTGTTACTTAAAGTATAGTCGAACTCATAGAAAGATGGCGGGCATTACTATTCTGTTAGGATTCTGCTCGCTATTCATATATATTAATCAAGTTCCTCAAATGCGGCTGATGTATGTGCATTTACCTTTCGTTTTATTTTCTGTTATCGTGGTATTGTCCTCGATAAAAAACCGATTAACTCTATTGTATTTTACAATTATTATTTCATTATCCGTGATTATTTCAGCGTATCCGGTTATAAATACAAATGCAGCCGCGCAGCACTATTACTTGAAGCTGGAGGAGGCTATTCAAAAGACGACAGCGGGGAAAAACTATATTGTTTTATCTTCCATCGGGAGACTTGGACAAACGTGGCTAAAGCCAAATCTTAATTTACTTCCATCTTATGTAAAACAAAAAAATATAGATTCCGCCTATAATAATTTTACTGCTCCGTTTTATATCGAAGGTAATAGCTTTTCCAAAATCTCAAATATCGTGAAAGTTTCAAAAGTAGATGCGAATAATATTCTTGTAGAAGCTAAAAAAGGATTTTTCTTTGTTCCGGAACCGGCAAAAAAGTTTGAATCAAAAAACACTGAAATTCAAACCAATAATGGTTTTGCTCGTATTTCAATCATAGATTTTGACAATACTGACTTACCTGCCAAGCTGCTGATCTATTTTGAAAAACCGATTTCCGAGTTCGGATTTATTTATTAGTAATACCAAACTGTCAACAAGATAATCAAAAAACTAAAAGCAGCCTACATATAAATTGGTTCTCCGTTAGGAGATTGATGTTTGTAGAAAATATACAAACCCCCGATACCGTTTTTCCGTGAGGAAATATATGTTGTTTTTGGGGTATAGCTCATAGCTCAATTTCCCATCAAAGATTATACAAAAGGCAACTATTCAGGTACTCTAACGATTCTCCGTTAGGAGAAAAATGTTAGCAGCAAACAGGGCAAAACCATTATTCCGGTTTCCCGTTTTGGAAAATATGTTGTTTTTCAGGGCATCAATCCAACGCGGCAAACAAAACATACTTGTTTTTTTGACCTAAACAGTTACAAAATGATATTTATTGTTTATGTATCGATCACTAATTCCTATTTCATCAAAAGCGAACCGGAAACAAACAAGAAATATCCGGATTTATTATTCTTGAAAACCAACCGTTTCCGACCGAAATATGAACACCTTTTTGAAATTAAATACATCAAAAAAGAAAACGCCGCTAAACTTGACGAGGTCAGAACCACCGGCATAGAACAGGTAAAAGGATATATGGCACTTGAAGACATAAAAGCCATAACAAACTTGAAATTTTGGCTTATAAACTTTACAGGTGATGTTTGCGCGGAGTGCTGTGAGATTACCGTTTAACTTTATGAAACGCCCAAAAAAAAGGGCAGCCATCCGGTTGCCCTTACATCACACCCATTTTAATTGCAATATATCATCCCTTGCAAATTATTACTTCTCGCGTGGATGGGGCGGCGGGAGTTCATCGAAAATTGTTCTTTGATCTTCGGTAAGAAGTTTACGAATATCGAAATGTGTTTCATTCAACAATTTCATAATACTGCCGCGAAGTGTTGAAATATCATCAATCAAGGCATTCATTGTCCGAATTTCAGGTTTATCGGATATTCTCAGTGTTTGCAGCTTAGCTTCCTTTTCGTTGATCTCGGCATCGAGCGGCAGGATTTTCTTGCGTAATTGTAAATTAAGCTGTTTAATCTTCTCAGCCTGTTCTTTGGTCAAGTCAGGAATAGGGGGAAGACCTGCTTCGTGAACACCTCGCGTATGCGGCGACATTCCGGGAAGTTCTGTATCCGGAACTGCTTGCTCGTGCATTTTTGGCTGTGGATGGTCGCCGCAGGGCTGCGCGAATAGGGCGGTTCCGGTCATAAAAAGATATAGCAATGCTATAACGATTAATCGTTTCGTTTTCATTTTGTTTCCTTTCGAGAAAGTATATAGTTAGTTAATTGTTATTAATCACGCGGCGGCGGTTGGTTACCGGGCGGCGGACCAATAAATTTGAAGAATGTTTTATCAAATATTATTCGCTGTTCGTTCGTGCATTCCCCGCGGAGAGATGCTATAAATTGCATAGTGAGCGTGTCAATTTTATATTGTAATTCCGAAGATAGTTTCATATAGCCAAGTGCTTTTGTAACATCGACTTTGTCTTTGAGAACTTCTCTAAAGCCAAGGTCTTTTAGCAGCCTGAGACTATCTATAATATCCCGTACTTGCTCCCTTTGACGAATCCTGAGCTTTCCAAATTTTTCTCTTTGTTCAGATGATAAATTTAATTCATTTGCTACACGCATTTCTCCGGCAGATGAGCGTAATTCATCACTAAACGGCATAGGCGGTGCCGGATGATGTCTGAAAGCAATCCATATAGAGGTCATTAGTCCGATATTCATAATCACGAGGATCGCGATTATCCACGCTAATAATTTGTTATTTTTCATTTAAAGTACCTGTTAAATTTTTGTTTATTGAAAAGGTTACATCCTGTTCCTCGTAACTTGAAAGATAAGAGGAAATATTTTGAGTACTCGAAGAGGCAGTATCCTTAGATGTGAACATTTGCCGCGCCGAATAAATATTCACTAGGAACAATAGCGATGTTATAGCCGTGAGAACGACATTCCTCCTATGTCGAACGGGAATATCCCTTTTTTCACATTCGATATTATTCAAAATGGATTCCTTGAATCCATCAAGATTCCCTGTAAATCCGTTATCCAAAAAAGATAGAGTTTTATCAATTTCTGATTCAGTGTTTGATTTCATTATAGTACCAAAATAATTTTGCAATATTTCTTTATTTCATTGTTTGGCATTTTTTCTCACGTTCATATTCTTTGCCTAAACTTCTTTCCTAAAGTCTTAGCCATACTTGATTTTGCCCTATGAATGAGCGATTCAACAGAAGAAACAGATACCTGTAAAATTTCGGCTATCTCAATATTAGAAAAGCCCTCGCACTTACTTAGCATCAATGCCTTTTGCTGATTTGCAGGCAGTTTCTCTAAAGCATCCTGCAAATACTTTTCCCGTTCCTTTAGTTCTATTGATTTTTCAGGGAGACTATCACCTGAATAATCGGCAATCTTAACGGTAATTTTTTCAAAGGTATCTTTGAAAGAGAACCATTTTTCATTTCGTTTCCTGATTCGCAGTGCATCAATTGAACGATTAACCGCAATTCGATAAAGCCACGTTGATAACTCTGCATCGTACCGAAACGATTTTATAGATCGAAACGCCTGCACGAATACTTCCTGTGCTGCATCTTTTGCATCATCAGAGTTTCTCAGGAATTTATAGCAAATATTCAATATCATTGACTGATAATCATCAATCAATTGTGAATATGCCCGAGAGTCGCCCGCTTTTAATTGTTCAATAAAATTTTCTGTCATTTGTAAGTTGGACGAATGAAATAAATAATTCTTGCGGTGAAAATAATTTTTTTTCTTTGGTAAAATAAGTGGGAAAGGGGGGAATATGTTTGCATATCCTACCTGCACTTCGATTTTCTTAAAAACGATACTTCATTTTTGATTATATTACATCATTATATTAAAAATAATCTATTGGAAAAATCAGGAACTACGCGGATGGCTGCAAAAGCAAATGATGTATTGGAAAAAATTGTATCATTATCAAAACGGAGAGGATTTGTTTTCCAATCCAGTGAAATTTATGGCGGACTAAACGGCTGCTGGGACTACGGTCCTCTGGGTGTGGAACTGTTAAAAAACCTGAAAGAAGAGTGGTGGAAATTTATGACATACCGCGATAATGTTGAGGGCTTGGATGCTTCAATATTAATGCACCCGCGCGTGTGGGAGGCTTCAGGTCACGTTGAAAATTTTACCGACCCTATGATTGACTGCAAGCAATGTAAATCCCGGTTCCGCGTGGATATTCTTGCAGATTCGATTGCCGTAAAAAAACAACGAAAAATGCTTGACACGGCTGCTCCAAAATTAGTAACCCACTGGCTGTATGCCGGCGGTGCAAATGTGAGCGATTTTGATGATTCAAAAGTTGCTGAAATATTCACAAGCATATTAGAAGATAAAGAATTTAATTCCGTGCTGATCGAGGAACTTAACTGTCCTCAATGCGGAAATAAAGGCACGTTTACCTCGCCAAGAAATTTTAACCTGATGTTCAAAACCTTTGTAGGTCCTGTTGAGGATTCCGGTTCAGTAGTGTATCTGCGTCCGGAGACTGCCCAGGGAATATTTGTTAACTTCCTTAATGTGCATACAGCTGCCCGCCAAAAAATTCCGTTCGGTATAGCACAGATTGGAAAAGCGTTCCGTAATGAAATCAACACTAAATATTTCCTATTCCGCACGCGTGAATTTGAACAGATGGAAATGCAGTTTTTTGTTAATCCTGATGCGGACAAACAGTGGTACGACTATTGGAAAGCGGAGCGGTTAGAATGGTTCAAGAATCTGGGAATATCACCGTATAAACTTCGCTATCACGATCATCCGGCTAATAAACTTGCACACTATGCAAAAGAAGCCGCCGATATAGAATATGAATTTCCATTTGGCTGGGGAGAGATAGAAGGTATTCATAACCGTACAAATTTTGACTTGACACGTCACGAAGAATTTTCAGGCAAATCACAAAAATACTTTGATGAAGAATCAAAGGAAAAATTTATTCCTTTTATTATCGAAACTTCAGCAGGAGCAAGCAGAGCTTTTATGGCTTTTCTTGTTGACGCGTATCGTGAAGAAACCGTCAATAACGAACTTAGGGTCGTATTAAAACTTCATCCGAGATTAGCTCCGTTAAAAGCCGCGATACTTCCTTTAGTGAACAAAGATGGTATGCCGGAATATTCTCGAAAGATGGAAACTGATTTACGGAAACGGTTTAAAGTATTCTATGACGATAAAGGCGCGGTCGGCAGAAGATACCGCAGACAAGATGAGGCTGGTACACCTTTCGCGATTACAGTTGATACTCAAACAATTGAAGATGACACGGTTACAATTCGCGAGCGCGACACTATGGTGCAGGAACGAATTTCATCATCGCGGGTGGCAGAGTATCTGTTTGAAAAATTAGGGTAGAACTTTTCATCGAACAGGAGCCGAGAACCTTATAGTGGTTACAGCTCCTGTTTCTTATTCAACACTTCACAACCGGATGTCACAAAAAATACTGTTCTTTCTGTTTTTATCCTTCGCCATATCGTTAAGAGCGATATCGCTGCAGGTTGATTCGCTCAATAACCTAAGCGGGCAATCCTCGATTAAATCTGATTCAGCTCAAAAGGTTGCCGCGCGAACAGCTCCTGATTCCGCACGCGTGCGCAAGGCTGACCCGATAGTATATGTAAGTAACCATCCTTTCAATCAAAACTCGGTATTTGTTCGCGACAGTGCCTTTCTTTGGCGCGACTATCGGTATGCCTCTGATTTTCTGAATTTATTCCCGGGCTATTTTGTGCAGTCACTTGGTACATTGGGGCAGCCGGAAGAACTGAACTTGTACGGACAAGGAAACGACGAAATCGGAATATTTCAAGATGGCATAAAACTAAATTATTACCCGAATAATTATTTTTCTGCATACAATCTCTCGACCGAATCCATTGATTCAATTGAATTAGTCCCTTTGTGCAGGGGCTTTCTTTTCGGGGATGAAAACAATGCAGCAGCGGTTAATATTCTTTCTTCATCCCGTGTAGCAAGACAGCCTTATACACGTATCAGATTTTATCAGGCACCTGACGGCGAAGGAATGATTTCCGTGCAAATGCACCGGCAAGCTTTTAGAAAACTGAATATTTTTTTGGAAATTGCTAACCGCAAAAAGGATGTTACCTTTGACAATACCGGCTATAGTTCTTGGAATATAAGGACGGGCATTTTGTATCCCCTGCGAGATGATTTAACCGCTGGCATTGAATATTCTTTTACAAAAGCGAATATGGATTTATGGGGAGGTGTGAATTATGATTCACTGCAAAAGATTTATTCGGTTGGTGCTGATATAGTGTTGTATGACCAAATAAAAGCACTTTCTGTATTTACGGAATTGTATAAAAAGGAACAATCAAATTCAGGTGTATTTAAAATCAATTCAACAGTACTGAATAAACAACCGGGTGAATTCCGTTTATACTATCGCGAAAATCTGAATGAATTTCGATTAAATGAAAATGAGCCGGATTCAACTTTGAAGAGATATGCAGCAAACCTGACAAGCAGTACATTCGGTGTAACACTTTCTCAAAGATTAGCTGCTGCTCCTTTTGCAATTGATTTACTCGCGGGACGGGAACAGGCAAAATCGAATAACTATGCTTTTGAAGGAAGGGGCGCGCGTACTTTATCATTTTTTACCGGAATTGTTTCTGCACTCTTTCCGTATTCCCTGCTCACTCCAACATTTTTTGTAAAATATCTTAATAAAGGCGGTGTTAGATATAATGGGATCGGGACAGATGCTCAATTCCGGATTAACAATAAATTATCTCTTTACAGCGGATACTCCCGATATGAACAAAGCGTATTTGCACTTTCAAACACTGTACATAATCTTGAATTACGCGTAAATGCAGAAATAGCATTGCAGCAAATCAGTATAACATATTTTAAAACAAATCCTAAAAATCAGGTGTTCTTACCAACCTTAGTTTGGAACAATGATCGCGTGGATACTATGAATACAGCATACGGTGCTGCTAATATTACAGGGCTGAATTTGAGGCTGGAGAATAGCTATACATTCTTATTATTTGAAGCATCCGTTAATTACATAAAATCGGCAGCGGAACAAAAAGTGCCGGAGTGGAGCGGAAACATTGGCTTCTATTATAAAGCTATTCATTTTGATTCTGCTTTGCACCTGAAAGCCGGTTTTGATTTTCAATTCTTCACTAAATTTAAAGGCAGGCAATATGACTTGTTTTTTGAACACGCTTATACAACACAGACTGCTGCTACTGCTGTTCCTGCAAATTACTCTTTATCGTTTACAGTTGTCGGAGAGATTCAGCATACAGCAATTGTTTATTTTACTTGGGAAAATTTGACTGACAATATGTATTATGTTGTTCCTTATTTTCCAATGACAAGACGCGGACTTCGATTTGGATTAGCGTGGGACTTATTTAATTAATGGCTCGTTCATAAATTTCCATAATAATTTCTCACGCGAAGATTATCTTGAGAAGATGTAAATGTTATTTCTTAACAAGCCCTAAGCAGCCGTAAAAATGCAGCTACATATTTCTATTATCTGTTTCTTACTAATATTCGCGTGCAGTATGCAGGGACAGAATCTGCAAGGAATAGGCAGATGGGAAAAGAAAGAAATACATTATGCAAATCAAAGTCTTGGAACAGAAAATAATAATAACCAAATAAATATAGACAGGAGTTTTACAGGTATATTCATATCAATATACCGAGTTCTTATCTCTGACGCAGATGGCGATCGCTGCCCTTTTACTCCATCGTGTTCCGGATTTTTTGTCGAGGCAGTTCACAGAACGAATTTTGCTGAAGGAATTCTACTCTTTATGGACAGATTTACTCGTGATGCAAACCCGGTAAACCGTAAAGAGAATTATCGGTTTGACAGCAAGCAGGGAAGATTTTTTGACCCTGTGGAAAAATATATTATTGATAAACCATTTTAAAATAATTTAAAGTTTGTTAGAAATACGAAATTATGCTAATTTTAGTTGAATAATTGGGGATGTTTTAATAAATAAATAAAACTTAACAAGAAATTTATGTATAAATGTAATTTAAATTTATGAAAAGAACACCTAAAGAAAAGACTACTGTAAAGTTAAGTGAGGAACTTAAAATTGAGAGTCCGACATATTACGTTGCAGTAGGAGCTTCTGCTGGAGGCTTAGAAGCAATTGATACGTTTTTTACCAATATGCCGCCCAATAGCAATCTTGCTTTTATAGTAATTCAGCACCTTTCCCCCGACTATAAAAGTTTAATGGTCGAACTCCTTTCAAAAAAGACTTCAATGCTCGTGCAGCGCGCTGAAGATAATATGGATGTTCTTCCAAACAATGTTTACTTGATCCCGCCAAAAAAGAACTTGAGTATTTTTCACGGAAAATTGTTTTTAAACGAGCAGGATCATTCAAGGGGCGTGAATCTTCCAATTGACGTGTTTTTTAAATCTTTGGCGGAAGATCAGTCTGAAAAATCGATTGGAATTATTCTTTCTGGCACAGGCAGTGATGGAACACGCGGATTGCGTGTTATAAAAGAATATGGCGGTATGGTGATGGTGCAAAAGGAAGATACCGCGAAATTTGATGGTATGCCGCGCGCGGCAATTTCTACCGGATTAGCCGATTATATACTTTCGCCCGAAGAAATGCCAAGTCAGCTTCTTTCATTCGCCAAACATCCTTACGCGGCAAAAGCTGTCCGCTCCGAAACGCTATTAACCGATGAAGAAGGCTTGACCAGAATTTTTTCAATATTGAGGGAAAGGTTCAAAGTTGATTTTACGTTCTATAAACCAAGCACAATAACCCGCAGAATTGAAAGACGGATGGCAATTAACCAGACTGAAGATATTAAAGAATATGTCGGTCATTTGGTTCAAAACCCAGGGGAGGTTATCGCTCTATACAGGGAATTGCTTATAGGAGTAACGAGTTTCTTCAGGGATCAGGAAGTTTTCGATGCTCTTTACGAGAAGTGGATGAAAAATATTCTAAATTCATCTGTAAACAGGGAAGTTCGTTTCTGGGTCGCGGCGTGTTCTACCGGCGAAGAAGCTTATAGTTTGGCTATGCTTGCCCGTGAATGTATGGAAGATATGAAGCAAAACTTTGATGTTAAAATATTTGCCACCGATATAGACCGCGATGCTATTCATTTCGCGGCAACAGGAATTTATCCCGAGAGCATCACTGCTGATTTATCTCCAAAACTGTTATCCAAATATTTTTACAAAAAAGACGATAGTTTTCAGATCAGCCGTAATATTAGAGAAATGGTCGTGTTCGCCCAGCATAACTTGATAAAAGATCCTCCTTTCACGAACATAACTCTATTAAGCTGCAGGAATGTCCTCATATATTTGCAGCCGATTCTGCAAAGAAGAGTTTTTGAGTTTTTCAACTTTTCGCTGAATCCTAATGGGATTTTGATGCTGGGAACAAGCGAATCAACAGGCGATATGGCGGATTACTTTGAAACTCTCGAACAGAAATTAAAAATTTACCGCTCTAAAGGTATATCAAAACCAATTGCCGATTCTTCGCATCTGCTTTCGGTTACCGATACAAGAAGCAGAGAAATGAGAGGCCAGTTTACCGGTTCTAGACGCTCTCTTAAAGCAACTGAAGAAGAGCGCGTGTTAGACAGATTTATACAAACTGTTTCCAATGAATATTTGCCTCTTTCGCTTATTGTAAATGAGCAGATGGAGGTTTTACATACTATGGGCGATCCTCAGCATTTCTTCAAGGTGCCAAGCGGGAAATTGGTTAATGACATTGCAAAGATGGCGATAAAAGAATTGTCTGCCCCTTTAACCGCGGGTATTCAAAAAGCATTTAGGCAGCATCAAGAAGTAAGGTTCACGAATATCAGAATTTATCAATACAGCACTGAGACTTTAGTTGAACTGAGAATTCTGCCTTTACTGCATAAAAAAGGGCAGGAAGAACTTGTTGCCGTAATAATTGGCGAAACCAAGAAAAATGAGGTTTCGGATCAAGGGCAGCAGATTGCCTCTTTCGATCTATCAAAAGAAGCTGAAGAGCATCTTCGCGATTTAGAGCAAGATCTGCAGTTTACACGTGAAAACCTGCAGGCAACCATTGAAGAATTGGAAACTTCCAATGAGGAGCTGCAAGCAACTAACGAGGAATTATTGGCAAGTAATGAAGAATTGCAGTCAACAAATGAAGAATTGCAGTCAACAAATGAAGAACTTTTTACGGTAAATGCGGAATATCAAAGCAAAATCATCGAATTAACCGAATTGCATAACGATATTGAGAATATTTTAAGTACCTCACAATTCAGCTTGCTGCTTTTAGATGAGAATCTTGAAGTAAGGCGTTATTCTCCAAATGTTACAAAAATATTCAGCTTATTAAGTAACGATATTGGCCGCCCGATAACTCATATTTCTCACTTCTTGGTAAAAACTGATCCTATTAAATTAATAAGAGAAGTACAATTAAATTCACGCAATGTAGAAAAGGAAGTAATTACCAAGGATGGGCGTTCTTTCCTGATGCGTATCGATCCATATTCTATTGGTCCGAAATCATTCTCGGGAATAGTGGTTTCATTAGTAGATCTTACTGAATTAAAGCAGTCAAAAAGCGAATTGCACGCGTTAGAAGACCGTTTTAAAACCCTTTTCGAGACTATGAAATTGGGTGTGATTTATCAGAACGAGTTTGGCGAAATAATTTCAGCTAATCCCGCGACTGAAAATATATTAGGATTAACTTCCGCGCAAATGCTCGGGAAAAAATATACTGATCTACGGATTCGTTCAAGCCGTGAAGATGGGACTAATTTCCCCGATAATGAGCAGCCGGCAATAATCGCGTTAAGGACTGGAAAAGCTATTCAAAACACCATAATGAGCGTTTTTAATCCTGTTGATGAAAAGACACATTGGATTAATGTCAGCGCATCGCCGCTAATAAAAGACGGGCACGATGTTCCTTATATGGAATATACTATTTTGGACGATATCACCGAACGTAAGGAAGCCGAGATAGCGATTATGGAGAAAAATTCTATGCTCAATCTTGCTATGGATGCCGCGAATATGGCTTGGTGGGAATTAGACTTAGTTTCCGGTGCAGTTACCTTTAATAAACGAAAATCCGAGATGCTTGGTTATCCGAAAGAAAATTTCCATCATTATAGGGACTTTATGGATTTGGTGCATCCCGAGGATCAATCTAGAGTTATGTACGCGATGAAAGGGCATATGGATGGAGTATTTGAAACATATATCACCGATTATCGTATTATGACAAAATCAGGTGAATATAAATGGTTTCACGATACAGGCTCTATTGTCAAAAGAGATGCGAAAGGCGCGGCATTAAAGGCAACGGGATTGGTGATAGATATTACCGAGCAAAAGAAAACAGAAGAAGAAATGTTAGCATTGCAGAAACAAAATAATAAGAACATTAAAAAAAATAAATCGTTTTCAAAAAATGAGGACAAAGAAAATGATTGATAAGCTGAAACAATTGAGGGAAGATGCAGAAAAGATTTTAAATGTAAATAAACATCAGACAACGGATATTCCGGTTAGCGATTTTAACAGGATTATTCACGATCTAAAGGTTTATCAGATTGAACTTGAACTTCAAAATGAAGAACTTCGCGATACTCAAAAACAATTAGAAGCATCCCGTAACCGCTTTGCTCAGCTTTATAATCAGGCTCCGGCCGGATATGTAACTTTAGATCAAAACAGTATTGTATTGCAGGCAAATCAAACCTTTGCTGCTATGGTTAATAAAGATTTTTCACAAATTTTGAATTTGAGTTTTTCTGATTTTTTAGCTGATGGTGACAGTTCAATTTTTCTTAGCAGATTTAACGCTTTTTTCAAACAGCCTAATGAAAAAAGTATGGAATTGAAAATGTATAGGAGCGGGGGAAAGCATTTTTTTGTTAGAATTACAGGAAGTTTGATAACCGATGATTCACCCAATACTCAACTCAAAGGAAGGCAATCGAAGTTATTTCTCATAGTAAGTAATATAACTGAACAAAAAATTGCCGAAGAATCACTGATCGAGAGCGAATACAATTATCGCACTCTCGCGGACTCCGGACAAGCCTTGATATGGACATCCGGCAATGATATGCAATACAATTATTTTAATACTGTTTGGCTAAATTTCACAGCTCGTCCGCTTGAAGAGGAATTAGGAAAAGGATGGACTAAAGGAGTTCATCCTGATGATTTTGAACATTATATCTCAATTTACACTAACGCTTTTGAGAAACAGCAAAATTTCAGTTTAGAGTATCGGCTTCGTCATAATAGCGGCGAATATAGATGGCTTCTTAACGAGGGATGTCCGCGTTACAGCACAACCGGAGAATTTATCGGATATATCGGCTATTGCCTTGATATTACCGAACGAAAAAAAATTGAGATGGCTTTACAGGAGAGAAATAAAGAATTAGCCTGTTTATCTTCTGTCCGCTCAAAAATGCAGAATGATCTTTCAATTGATGATTTCTGCAATGAAATTATTAAACTTTTGATTCCTGCAATGGAGTTTCCGGAAATTACCTGCCCGCGCATTGAAATAAGCGGTAAAAGTTTTTCAATGTGCAAATCTATCCCGAAATTACCGTATTACCTGCATTCAGATATAAAGATTGACGGGAATATACTTGGTTATCTTCGCGTGTATTATAAGGAAGATAGACCTTTTATTATTCCTGAAGAACAAGAACTAATTAACAATGTTGCTAATTCAATTGAAATATTCATCGAAAAAAAACGTGCCGAAGAAGAGTTAAAATTAAAAAATGAACAGCTTGAGAAGAATAACTCAGAAAAAGATAAATTTTTCTCCATCATATCACACGATCTGCGCAGTCCGTTTCACGGGCTTATGGGTTTAACGCAGCTTTTAGCATCAAGAGCAACGGAGTTTTCAACTGAAGAAATTACCCATTTTGGCAAGATATTAAACGACTCAAGCAAAAATATTTTTGGTATGCTTGAGAATCTCCTCCAGTGGTCAAAGCTGCAAAGAGGCAATCTTGTTTATATGCCTGAAACACTTTCTATTGATCACGCGGTACAAGAGTGTGTTAGTTCGGTATCTCTTAAAGCTGAACAAAAAGAAATAACCATCAACTTTACTCCCACCGGCGCAATGCTGGTTACAGCAGATAAAAATATGCTGAACACGATATTGAGCAACCTTCTTACCAACGCGCTAAAATTTTCACACCGCGGCGGAAATGTAAATATTGCAGTAAAAGATCGTGATGATTCCTTTATTGAACTTTCTGTTCGGGATACCGGTGTAGGTATTCCTAAAGAGGACCTAATAAACCTTTTCAAAATTAACGAAAAAGTATCGAATTTAGGAACTGAAGATGAACCAAGCTCAGGTTTAGGGCTGCTTTTATGCAAAGAATTTGTTGAAACACAAGGCGGCAAGATATGGGTGGAAAGCGAAAGAGATAAAGGAAGTACATTCTATTTTACTTTGAATAAGCATAGCATCCCGCTTTGAATATCGTGATAATCGGATTATTCATATATTGTTTCTTCTATTTCAGTTCATAAATAGGGTTTCCTGAAAAAGTCAAAAGGTTTATTAGCCGATCCTAAATGGCACCTACTTGTTTGCCATCTGTTCATCGGCACAGACAAACCGGCTCAAAAGTATAGATTTTCTCGATAAAAATGCCGGAAAAGAACTTTTTGATAGCTAAACGAGTTTAAACTTCAAAGTCCGGTTGATTTTGGTCATTGATTCGCATCGCGTTCGATTTAATTGTTTGTTAGCAAGTGCACGGGAAAATGCGGATTATGCTCAAAAAGCGTGTACCTATAAATTATCTAAATCCATTTGAGCCGTGTTATTAGTGTACAATATCGCTCTTTGGGCTTTTTCAGGAGACCCTAATTACCCTTGTACGATATATATTTTTCCGATTTCGATTAGCGTTAATGTATGATGAATCTTTTCAATAAGCGGTTCAATATATTCCCACTTTAAAAGCAATACATCCAAAACAATCAACGAAATACCGCTATCTCGGATATTATGCTGATATTCAAGATTTTTATCAGTGGTAATAAGCACAGAAACCCCGGTCTCAACCATTGCGTTTAATAGATGTCCGTTTTTATATCCATCCCAGTTCATATCTCTTACGGTATATATATCATATCCGATTAGATGATATTTCAGTTTGATAGGCAGGTTTTCATCGAGTAGAATTTTCATTGAACAATGTTTGGGTTGTATTAAAAAACAGATCACCTAAAAGCACGAGTAATTTATATACTTGATCTTTAGTTATGTATGGATAGTCTTCCAAGTAATTCTCGATCGTGGAACCGGTCGAGATATAATCGAACAAACTTTTCACCGGTACCCGCGTGCCGGTGAAAACCGGCATTCCGCTTTGAATATCGTGATCGATCGTGATAACCGAATTATTCATATCTTGTTTCTTCTATTTCAGTTCATATATCAAGGTGTTCATTTAGCCGTTTCTGCAGCACATTTTAAATTTAATCAAATATATCAACAGATACAATTTATTTTAATCGGCTACCGATAATATATCGATTATACTGAATTATTTACCGGCAAAAATCCAATCGCCTATCATTTTTTTAAATGATAACTATGGAGAGGATGCATCCTGTCTTCTACAAATCCTGCCGCAAACCATATTTTTTGATTTTATTATATAGCGTTTTTAGACTGATTCCCAGCAGCTGCGCCGACTTCATCTGTTCCCATCCGTTCATTTCCAAAACTTTCAATATATGCTGCCTCTCTAAATCTTCCATAGAAAGTAAACTTGAATCACTTTCTTTGGTGCCTGTCTTCCCTATTGAGGATAGATTTTTTCCCGTCTTAACCTGCTCAGGGAGAAAAAGATTTGCCTGCCGAATAATATCACCTTCGGAAAATATAATCGCGCGTTCAATAATATGTTCAAGTTCCCGAATATTGCCGGGGAATCGATAGGATAAAAGTGCATCTTTTGCATCATCACTGAGGCTCTTTGGCGATCTAACGGGTGATTTGACTTTTATAAAATGCTGCGCGAGCAGTAAAATGTCCTTTGTTCTTTCACGAAGCGGAGGGATGGTGAGAGTGATTACATTGATGCGAAATAATAAATCCTGACGAAATGTTTTTGCTTCCACTTCATTAATTAGATTGCGGTTTGTTGCCCCAATAACACGCACCTTAGAATGCAGTCCGGTTAAACCGCCAATTCTCCTGAACTCCCCATTTTCAAGGAATCTTAAAATTTTGGGCTGAATAACAAGACTCATTTCGCCAATTTCATCCAAGAAAATAGTGCCGCCATTTGCAATTTCAACTAATCCCTGCTTTGCCGCTTTTGCATCTGTAAATGCTCCCCGCTCGTAACCAAACAATTCGCTTTCAATAAGTTGATCGGGCAGTGAAGCGCAATTAATAACCACGAAAGGCTTGCCGGCTCGCGGAGAATTACGATGTATAAATTCAGCGAGGAGTTCTTTTCCTGTGCCCGTTTCCCCTTCAATTAGTATGTTGGAATCGGAGTTAGCTGCTTTTTCCGCGAATGAAAGCAAACGATTAATTTGTTCGCTCTCGCCAATCATTTTGCTCCGGTATTTTTGTTCTGAACGTTTTTCGAATACTTCCGTTTTATTAAGCAAGTCTTTATGCTGCATAACCCGTTCAATAATAACCATAAGCTCATCTATCATATATGGCTTCAGTATGTAATCAGCTGCTCCGCATCTCATACATTCCACAGCCTGTTTTGTATCATTCTGCCCTGTAAGTATGACAACATCAATAGAAGAATAATTCAGCTTAATATCCCTGAGGATTTCTAACCCGCTTTTTTCGGGCATACCTAAGTCCAAGAGAACTAAATCATATTGATTTGCTTTTAATTGTTTTTCAATAGACGAGTATGTCGGAGCAGAATCAACGCTCAAGCCCTTATCCTTTAGTTGTTCGCTCAGAGTATAACAGAATTCCACATCATCATCTGCCAAAAGAATTTTACAAGTTAACATAGTTCCCCAGCTGCCGATTCAAAAGCTCTATAGACTAAAAATTTTATCTTCACTTGAAATTATTCTCTGTATTTATAATTAGTATTATACCTAAATTAAGCGATAGATCAGAGAAAAAAAAGCCTTTTGAGAGTTTAAGGGCTGTCTTGGAAACGAGACAGCCTTTTTTTTGCTTCTTTTACAAAGAATGGTTTTTTCGCATCCCTGAAAGATAGTGAATTGGGCGTGTTCGGGTAACGGCGCGATTCAGTATATTGCGTATATAAAATAACAAAGTTTCGGTAAGACAATGAAAACTCAAAATGATATTCCTTACGGTGTTTCGGATTTCAGGACGATAATGCAAGAAAAATTGTATTACGTGGATAGAACGAATTACATCGAAAAAATGGAAAGCGGGAATAACAAGTTCCTATTTTTTCTTCGTCCCCGCAGGTTCGGGAAATCGTTGTTGATTTCAACGCTTAATTATTATTACGGCATTCAATACAAGGACGAATTCGATTC
>CAIYTF010000099.1 GCA_903929035.1 uncultured Ignavibacteriales bacterium | reverse complement strand
GGTTCCTTACTGTACTGCAGGCGTGTATAACAGTTGAATGATCCCTGCCTCCAAAATATAGCCCGATATTCTTTAACGAATTTTGTGTCATCTCGTTAGCTAAATACATTGATAGCTGCCGCGCCGTTACTATCTCAGCTTTCCGCGTTTTATCCCGAACTTTATGTTCATCGATTTTTAAATATTCACAAACAATTCTGGTAATGGAATCAACTGATATTTGATGTTTACGCGTTGTGGAAATTTCGCCCACGGTCTTGCGTGCCAGTGATAGATCAATCCCCCGCGAAGCTAATGAAACATTAGCCAATAGCCGCAGCAGGCATCCTTCTAATTCGCGAATATTAGAAGTTATATGCGTTGCTATATAATCCAATATTTCCGGCTGAATCTGTAAACCTATTTCAGCGGCTATCTTATTAAGAATTACTAACCGCGTCTCATAATCAGGAGGCGTTATATCCGCGGTAAGTCCCTGGTGGAAACGCGAGATCAGTCGTTCATCTAATCCACGCAAATCTTTTGGCGGCTTATCACTTGTGAGTACTACCTGTTTGCCCTGACTATATAGAGCATTGAACGTGTGAAAGAATAAATCTTGTGTCTGCTCCTTCCCTATCAGGAATTGCACATCGTCAAGAATCAACACATCCACACCCCGATAAAAAGCAGAAAATTCATCCATTTTCTTTTTTTCCAGAGCGTTCAAAAACTTGATTGTAAATTCTTCGGTAGAACAATAGTGAACTCTAAGCAATGGATTGGTTTTCAACGCCTGATTTCCAATTGCGTGAAGCAAATGCGTTTTTCCTAATCCCACTCCGCCATAGATAAACAATGGATTAAAAGAAGAACCGAGAGGAGTATTTCCAACGGCTAAACTTGCCGCGTGGGCTAATTCATTGCCGCTGCCCTTGATAAAATTTTCAAATGAGTATTTGGGACGCAGTCCTGTTTGAAATGTCTGATCCGGAATATTTAGTTTTTGTTCCGACTGTTTGAGCCTAAGAGCAACAACCTCCTCGGATGGCTGCTCGATCGGCTCAATTCCTTCTCTGATTATATATTCAATTTTTCCATCAACTCCCAGACTATTCATTATTGATTGATGCAGCAGCTTCTTATAGCGTTGATCTATCCACTCATAAAAATAAGAATTGGGCAATTGAATTTTAATCGTGTTATTTTCCAATGCCAGTGCCTTAATCGGGACAAACCACGTGTTATAGGTCATTGGTGTGACATTGTCCTTT
This sequence comes from uncultured Ignavibacteriales bacterium, assembly GCA_903929035.1. GTDB lineage: Bacteria > Bacteroidota > Ignavibacteria > Ignavibacteriales > Ignavibacteriaceae > CAIYTF01. The sequence goes on along the minus strand of CAIYTF010000099.1, from coordinate 963 downwards.
ATTACTGTTAAACACTCGCGCCAAACTTGAGATGCGGTAAGGGTAGATTGATCTTTCTCAAGGGTTATATCCATAAAAGTTATTCACACTCCAAATGAATCAAAAACTGATTATTTATTTATTTTTACAATAATATTATTATATAAGGAAAACTTATCAACAACTTATCAACACTAAAATAACAATGCCTAATTGATTATAAAATAATACGTTAATACAGTCTGAATAAGGTTGATTCACAAACGATATTAGTTATATTAGACTTTTATTTTACTCTCTTTCGTGAAACATTTTTCACGCGAAAAAGTTATCCACATTCTTTGAACATCTCCCTATCCTGTTGAACCATTGGAAAATTACATTATGAGCGGTGATCTCGCAAGGGATTTCTGAAATTATATTATATAATTGTTAAATATTTCATTTTGTTTTAAAACAAAAAATGGCTACGGTGTTACAGCCATTTATGGTGGAGCAAACCCGATGGACTCTTGAATGCCATATCACTTTTGGCTATCTATTCCCTAAATTGAGCGATTTAAGAGGCAACTCTCCATACTCATATAAGCACCATCGATAAAGAACGCGGGGTATCTGTTTCATAAATTGAAATAACGACATTCTATCTGTAATGACCTAATATTTGTTCGGCAACTTTATAAAACCCTGTTTGCTCGACATAATTAGCATAATAGTTAATATAATAGCCGCGAGCAAGATGAAAGGAAGCAAAATTATAAACGTAACTTATAGCTAATATGAAATCAACTTTACCTTTTATTAGCAGAAAGTTAAACGGTAATCTCAAGGCACTCCGAGCAAACATCACCTGTAAAGATTATAAGCCAAAATTTCAAGTTTGTTATGGCTTTTATGTCTTCAAGTGCCATATATCCTTTTACCTGCTCGATGCCCGCGGTTCTGACCGAATCGAGTTTGCCCGACTCTCCTTTTTTGATATAT
>CAIYTF010000098.1 GCA_903929035.1 uncultured Ignavibacteriales bacterium | reverse complement strand
TCAATATAAATTAAGTCAACTTTCCCTGTATAAAAATCCAATAAAGACTTCATACAATTCAAATTGTCTCCTTTTATTATAAGATTTTTGTCAATAATTAATTCACTTGAAAATAAAGCTTTCTCAGTTTCTTCTAAAATTAAATTCAAGTTTTTTTTATTACTATACTCTAAAGTCATTCGCCACCTATAATTGATATAAGTATTCTCTTAAAACAAGAGCACTTAGTATAACAAAATCAGAATTATTATCTATAAATCTATATAATTTATTATCCCCCTGTATGTAACACACGCCGTCATAAATAGCTATTGCAGTCGCCCCTTTAACTTCTGCTTTAACAGTCTGTATTCCGTCTTCAAATTGCGCATTTTGGTGCCCTCCAAAATCGGTTAAAAATTTAGCCTCTCCAATAACGTAGTTCCCGTTAAATCTTCCAATAAAATCGAGACCTTTATCTCTCGTGTAGTTAAAGTGTGCTATTGCAAAATTCTTCATCTCTGCATCGCTGGCATCTACAATGGCATTGTTGTTATTGTCTAAAAAGTCAGCAATGCTAACCATTGGTGCACCGATAGTCCCTTTTTTTAGCCACCTTCTAAAAAGCGGTCCTATTTGTCTATTGGTTTCTTTTGGTTCTGAACATTTCTCAAGTATCCTGTCTAAACCAAGTTCTTTTAATCTTCCACATAATCGAGCGATGGTGGCAGGGTTTCTATCTATTGCCGATGCGTCTCTTCTCAAATATGCAATATAAGAATCCTTTATGGGGAATAGCTTTAGACCTAATAACAATTTAAATAAATGACTATCATTATTGTCATTAAAGGCTGCCTGAATATCATTCCAAGCATTCTGTTCAATATCTCTTATTCCATCAGGTATTGTTGGATAAACGGAGAATAAATCATCAAGATAATTTCTTTGATTTGCATAGTCAATACTTAGTTGAGACCAATAATTCATTTTTTTACTCTGAAAATATAGAACTAATAAAATACATTATATATTTCCAAATATAACAAAATCTGCCTAAAATATCCTAAACCTCGCCCCTACCTTATACCTCGCCTTTATCCTGTCAAAATCCCATTCGCCGCTAACGGCTATCCAATAACTGTTCTTCCCGATGTTAATCGCGCCGTACAGCTCCGGTACTACCATAAAATTAGGGTATAGCATCTCGCCTCTGATACCAAGCTCAAATAAGTCTTGTACAGCCGGCACTTCTTTTTGCTCGGTATTGGTAACCGCGGAGTGTATTTCCTTGGTATGCTTAACCCATTTGATATTGTGCTTAAAAATATTATCCGGCGGGAAGTAGTATTTTGTAGCAATATTCAGCGTGTCGCCGTCCGCGAATACTGATGTATCGGCTTCAGCGGTGATTTGTTCTCTACGAGTGCTGCCATTTCCCTCGGTAATATAAATAGTATCAAGCTTCCCTTTGATAATAATTCGCGGCACTCTCACCGTATCTCTTATCCAAACCGTGTCAATTCGGATTGTCTGGTTCTGCACTGTTGCCCGCGATGTGTTATAAATGCCTTTTGTCACGAAAAATGTGAGTATAGCCGTTAATATTGCTATTGCTAAAATTAATACTTTCGTCATAAAATCTAATTTCATTGTAATAATGCTCCGTCTTTTGCTTGAATGATTCTCTCTCTAATTGCCGCCGCGTGTACGGCTTCTTTAATAACAAAACTCTCTACTAATTTATTTTGAGCAACCGCGCGTCCAAGAAGCGCGTGCGTTTGTTCTTGCCCGGCACTCATAGTATCTTTCCCGATCTTTACTTCGACAAATATAACCCTGCCGTGCCCGATAATGAGGTGATCGACAAAGTCTCTCGTGCCTTTCGGAACTGCCTTGTTGCTGTTAAATGTGAATACTTTATATCCAAACTTTTCAAGTTCTTTGAATATTTCTGTTATACGTGTTTTTTCTGTTTTTATCATTATTGCTTTTTCTTGGTTAAATTATCGGTTTTTACGCTTTAGTCTCCAAAAGCACGATATTAAATTATATGCCGTGCGTTCTTTCAGTCCCTCTTTTTTTGCTATCTGTCCTGTCGATAGTTCCGAATATTCCGTTTCTATCATTCTAAAAAGGGACGCGCGGTAAATCCGCGATATGGGAATATATGTAAGCTCAAACTCCGTTCGTATTTGGTGACTGAGGTGGTACAAGTCTCTTACCAACTCGTGCCCGTATTTATCGATAAGCGGTTTCAGCAGCTCGTTAAACTTTTTCTTGTCTTCTTCGCTTAGTTCCTGCCGGCTGTCGTAGAAATCACGGCTGTCTCCGGTCATATATTCTCGCCTCATTGTTATAACTATTATAAATTTCTATTAGTTAAAAATACAAAAAATCAATGGATTTGTTTAAATCATTTATCTTCTGCTGTTGTTTTATCTTTTTCTATTGACAAATACATTTGAAAGTGTTAAGTTTGCTGTTGGAAATCTGCTCGCCCTGCTGAAGCTATCGGATTCATCCGTAAGCGGGCGAGAAGGAGCAGAAATATTTTTAGATGACTCTGGAAGAAGGTTCGCCCGACGTAAGCGTTCAAAAACATTGAACAGCCTGTGAGAAGGAACGGATTTATTTAGGGGGATTGATTTATTCAGTCTTCTCTCCCAAAGTGCTGTGCCGCGTCAATACTCTGGTTCGGGATGTATGGAATATCGTCCCCTGTTTCAGGGTCGGTTATATAATCCACGTCCGTAGGATTCGCGTAAGAACCCATCCGGTTATTGCAGTAGTTCACCGCGTTCCGCCAGTCTGTTATTTCGTCTCCGCTCGCGAGTATTTCCGCTACTCTCGGGTTAAAGTAGTCAAACTCTTCCGGTAATTTGTTCTCGTACTTTTTCAGTTCTTCAGGCGCGTATTTCTTGAATATCGGGTAGGCAAGCTCCCAATATCCGCCGAAAAACTTATAAGCACATTCGCCTTTCTCTTGTACCGTTAATAGTTCTAAAAACTTCTTTACTGCTGCTATGTTCATACTGTTTCCTTTTGTTTATTTGTTACGGTCTAATTCGTTATACCATTTTCCCATTTCTGTGTTTATATGGTGAAGATCGTATATAGCCTGCCGCCTGTCTTCGCTCCGCGCGAGAAAATCTTCTTTATTTTTCGAATTATTATAATGCGAAATATACTCTTTCTTCAGCCCGTTTTGAAGAATATGCAACAAATTAGCAGGGTCCTTTTTCTTTTTATTGGCATCGATAGCCATAGCCCACTCATCGATTTTAAGATGACGTGCATCGCTTAGTTCCTGTATCTTTTGCGCGTATGCTTTTGTGAATATATTCGGTATCTCAAACTTATCCTGCGGAGCTTTAATCTCTATTTTCGGCTCGGTTTCCGTCCCGCTTTTCGTTAAATTCTTCACCGCTTTGCTTAGTTCTTTCTGAACATCTTCACTTGCACCGTAAACCGATCTGGCAAAGCTATACGCTCCGCCATACTGTTGTACGGCTATATCCTGCTTGGCGGCTTTTACCCAATCGGGATATTCCTGCGGGAAAAGAACCTTGCCGCCGTTGAGTTCTATATCCTTAAACGCATACCAAGTACTATCGAATTTTATTTCTCCGTCCATATTCCGATACATCAATGGTGTTTGTCCAGCGGCTTTGATATTCGTCAATATTTGTGACCTGTTCGCGTTCAAGGCATCTATCGGCATCGCGTTGATAACACTCATATTAACGAGTTTCTCTTTATCGACTAAAGTCTTGAACATTTGTGCCGTGTCAAAATCCGTTGTCTTTATCGTCTTCCCGTACTGCGGTATAAACAAATCCACCGGTATTGATTTTACTTCTCTCGCGTCTCCGCTGTAGGTGGTTATCTGCACTCTCCCGGTGCTTGGAGTGTAACTATTCACCACCGCGAACTCGTTCAGCTTATCCGGGTGTGTTGAAAACTTGATCACGCTGCCAACCGGTATTGCCGTGTTATGTTCGGGAATAACTATCGGTTTTTGGCCGCTTGTTATGAAGTCCTTTAGTTTGAAGTCAGGGTCTTGGTTTAACTTCGTCTTTATCTCATCGGCTTCCTGCTCGAACATCTTGAACTGTCTGCTTTCTTTATCCTCGATCTTGTTCATCTTGGATTTAAGCTCGAACAGCCTGTCGAATTTCTTGTAGCCCGAGTTCCGGTTCTTCTCTTTCTGCGCTTCTTGTACCGCCACGTTCCTGCGTTCTAATATCTTCCTTGCGCGTTCAGGGTTATGTGCCATTTCAGCAAGCATCTCATCGCCGTCAAGCTGCACGTCTTCACTCCATTCGTCTATATCACCGCGTAAGAACTTGTTTACCATATCGCCTTTCTTGCGGATTTTGTCGTTCATAAACGTGTCGATACTTCCCTTGGTAAGCATATAATAAGTATCCACGAAATCAAGGTCGTTCCCCTGCCTGATACCGCGCCCGTTTCCCTGTTCTATCTGCGCGTAATTCCAAGCCGGCTGCACGTGCGTGATGGCGGCGCATTCCTTGTTAAAGTTCAGTCCCTCTCCCATTGTAGCATAATTACCGATAATCACCTTGTATTTCCCGCTGTTGAATCCCTCGCTGAATTTGGATCGGGATGCCGCGTCTTTTGCCGTCTTCCCGTTCACGATGGCTATTTCGGAGCGTTTAATCCCTGCCTTTACTAAATTATCAAGTATGACCGGGTGCAGGTTAGTGTTGATGGCAAATATAAGCTGTTTCTTGCCTGAATTATAGATGCTTGCCGCGTGTTCCGTGAGCTGCGCGTATTTTGGCAGGTTATTGTGCTTTTCAACAAAGCTGTCGTCTATGGTTTTCGAGAATATACTGCTGCTGTTCTTGTACCAGTCTAAATCGCTGCTTATCTTTATCAAATCCGATTGGATACTGAAGAAGCAGTCGTCTATTACTTTATCTTCCGGTCTCCTGTCGGAGTTGTGCATTTGGTATGCAGGCATAAATTGATTATAAAAATAATTGACAGTCTCTTTCGCTTCCTCCTCCGTTAACAGGTCTTCTTCCACTGCTTTTTCTAATCCCCCCGTGTCAAGTGACCACCCATCATTATTTTTGCTCCGGTATTTCAAAGTGTTTAATCGTGCCCTGCAATTGTTCATTAGTATTATCTGTCCCTCGTTAAGGTCGCTTAGCATATTTGATGCCCGCTCTTTCGGGAACTTGATATTCGCTTTCACGCTTTCAACATCGTCTTTTGTCTTGTAATCGGTAAACCTGAAGAACATCTTCCTAAGCGCGCCGGGTGCTTTCCACCCGCTGAACATATCCTGTTCGCCTACCGTGCCGTCCGCGTCCGCTGTCATACGCAGGTCGTGATCCGCGAATCTTTCTACAAACTGATCCATTGTATTTAATCCAAGGTTGCTAAGTTCCTTTTCCATTACCGGCAGCATCATATTAAACACTTCAAGCGGTGAGTTTGAAATAGGTGTCGCTGTCAGCGAGAATATTCCTTTCTCCCCGTTTGCTCCGCGTATAATCTTCGATGCAAAAAAGTTGTGCATCGATCTTGCCGATGCCGCGCTTGGAATACCTTTTATTTTAGTGTTCACCGCTTCAAGTAAATTTTTTGCATCATGACATTCATCCCTCACCATCATATCTATTCCCAAATTCTCAAGATAGATATTCTCAAAAGCATTATCGTTCTGCATCTTCTTTGCAAGTGACTGTATAGATGATTCCCTTTTCTGTTTCGCGAGTTTGGTCATATCCGCGTCCATAGGATAATATTTATCCGTAAGCTCGTTAATCATCCGTTTCTTTGTCTCTGGATTGAAATCAATCCTGCTGAAATCGTCCCTCGTGATGAGTATGTAATCGAATTTCTCGTTTTCTATACGCTGGAGCTGCAGTATAGTTTCCTGCTGCGAGGCCTCTTTCCAATTGCCTTTTGAATCCTGTTTTAACCCCACGGCTAAGACTTTCGCGTCTTTGCACCATTTATTTATTTCATTCAGCCAATTTAGCTGAAGTGATTTAGGCATAATAACCACCGGCTTTTCGCATCGTCCGGTGGACTTTGAAAGGGCAATAAGGGATAACGCGGAAACGGTTTTGCCGAGCCCGACATTGTGAGCAATAATACCTTTTCCTTGGTCATACATCCTGCGTACCACTTCCCAAACGTGCGACCCTATTTTATCGCGTACCTTGAATTCTTTACCGTCTTTATCGGTTGCAACTACCTTGTCATAATCAAACAGGGGCAGTCCTTCTATAATCGAGCTGTCGTATTTCTTTTGTATCCAATCGTTGTATGCCCTGTTATAAGCCTCCGTTATCTCCGGCGATTGGTCCAAAGCATCAAGAAACTTCACGAAACCCTCCGAATACTCGCTAAACTCCTTTCTCAGCTCGGATGCTTTATCCCCGCGCATCGGGATACCGTTCAGGAAGTTAAGAAACGTGAACATCACGGGATTTAATTCTTTTTCCCCGAAATAAATTCCCATTACACGTTTCATTTCGGCTTGCTCTGCCTTGTCCGGGTCTTTAGCTCCTTTTGAAGCATACACTAAATACGTACCGTTAAGATTATCGTCTTTAAACCCGAATAAACCTGTCTTTTCGTTCTTGATTATTTCATCGGTAAAATGACCGCCTAATTTTTGGTGAACGTATTCGTTGAGGTGTTTAATATCGAAGAATGTCCCCGCGTCACTGAACACGACCGGCAGGTTTTGTAAGTCCGTGCTGCCCGCTCTGCGCTTTAACTCGAAAATTTGGTCTTCAAGTTTCTTGCTCTTTAACAGGAATGTTTCCCTGTCATCATCACTTAACTCCCCTGATAGCTTGCTGTCTGTATCGCTTTTGAGTTTTGTCCAAGCATCGAGCTTATCGTAAACCGTGCCCACGCATACTTCATTAATCGGGCTGTATCCGCCGTTTTCATCAATAAACACGCTGTCGTCTCTCAGGAGGTCGTTTTCTTCTACAGTGCCGTCATACATCGAGCGTATAGTTTCAAGTGACGTGCTAAGCCCGTTATCCACTAAATACTGTAATATTTGGGGCAGGTTCTTTGAATCGACCTCTCCCACTTCATAGTTGGAGTGATAGACTGAAAAGAACGCGAGCGGGTCATCAAATAGGGCACTTAGTTCTCCGTCATTGGTAAAAGAACCGGCAAGCGCGAGAATAGGGTTGCCCGGTGTCTTGCCTAAATACCGTCCTAATTTAAGGTCGTTGATAGGGTGTCCGTAAGTTTCGATAAACTGCTGTAATATCCCTGCAAGTTTCGCGGCTTCTTTCTGTGCATCACTCCCGCTAATGTTGCCAAGCTGTAAGTCTGTTCTGAATTTCTTCGCTTCCAAACCAAGCAGCGCGGCTCGTTTGAGCATTTCACCGCGGAATGTATTCTTATCGTTATACGCGTCAAGTTCTTTCCCTAAACCGTTTATGTCTAATAAACCTAATTGGTCACGGGTCAGTTCGAGCTTGCGTGAAACATCATTTTGTAATTCTTGGAATTCCGCTTTTGTCTTTACCCCGAGCTTTTCCTGTATGTCTTTCGATAGTTCCTCTTTCGCGTATTCAGCTTCGTTTACCCGCTCCCACCGGTGATTCTCGTTAAGCTTGTATGTCCGTCCGTTGAAACTTTTGGTGTCTCCAACTCGCGGATCAGGTTTGTCCGGCATAGTAACAGGAATATCTAATTTACTGTAATCTTCTTCGCCGTGTTTTAACAATTGCCCTATTTCATCAAGCTGTGCCCGCGAAACATCACCTGTCCATATACTTTGCCCTTCCCACTGTCCTTTTTTCTTCTCACCGATGGCATATTGCGGGTGTTTCTCGAAATAAGTACCGCTGATAAACTCCGCATCAAGTACCTGTGCATCGTATAATCCCGCCAGTTTTTCTTTTGGTATGTTTTCAAGTTCTTCTCTTATTTCATCAGGCCGTTTCCTGAAGAAAACAATATCGGTTGTTACCTGCGCTTTCGCGTGTTTGAACGCCCCGGTAGGCATCCTTATCGCTCCTAAGAAGTCCGCTTTTTTGTTAAGCTCAAGTCTCCACTGGTTCGTCTTGTTGTCCATTATACCGGTAGGTACTATCATTCCTAACAGTCCTCCCTCTTCCAATTCATCTAAAGAACGGTCAAGGAAATATTGCTCGGCTGTGTTTATGTCTATCTTCTCGGGGTCGTCTATAACGGTCGCGCCTCGTTTGCCGAACGGCGGGTTTCCTACTATCGCGGCGTATTGACCGCCGTCACTGTTCTTTATATGCTGTTCAAAACTCTGGTTAGTTATGTTGTGATTGTTGCCGTGAATAATAGACGCTATCCGGCTGCTCGTTTTATCGAATTCCACGCCGTCAACTATCGTGTCCGGCGGGGCCGTGTGCAGGAAGACGCCAATTCCGCAGGATGGCTCCAAAACGGCTCCGCCCTTAAAACCGAATTTTCTTAACATATCCCAAATGAATTGCGCCTCCTGCGTTCTCGTGTAGTATTCATTCAAGCTGATTTCGTCATAAGTTGTACCGCCTAAACCGCCTCTGCCTGAATACTGTGCCAAAACAATTTTATCGTCCATAGTCATTTCGTCCGGCTGTTTCGTATCGAGTAGTTCAAGTGCCTTGGCGTTTATTTCCTGTCTTCTTTTAACGATATTCTTGTCGATAGCCTCCGCTCCGAATGCCATAATCGGGTTATTTGCTGTTTTATCGGTTTTGGGTTCTATCTTTGGCTGTGAGAAAAGGTCATCGGCGGCTGTCTCCGGCTGTTTATCCTCTGTTTTTGCCTGTTCTTCTTTCGGAGCGGGTATCGGTTCTTTTTTATCTATTACAGGCTTTTCTTTATCTTGCCCTGATTCTACCGGGGGCTGTTGGCTGTACGCGTTATCAAATAAACTTGCATTATGCCCGAATAGAGTATATTTCTTCGGTGCTTTTTTGACTGTCTCCGTGTTTACCGGCGTATGTTCACCTAACTGCTTTTCCTGTGCCGGTGTTGGTGCTATTACTTTTGGCTGCTGTTGGAACAGGTTAGGCGTGTGAATATCTTTAGCGGAGTATTTAGCCCCTTCTTTTGGATCGGCTGCACTCTCCGGCTCGTCTGCTGCAAACAGTCGCCGCACGTTGGGGTTCTTCGTGCTTCTGCGGTACTCGTACTCTTTGCCGTTCTTGATAACAGTCTTTCCTTCGACTACATCAGTATCCGCTCCGTGATTATCGAACATATTCATAGTAAGCAGGTCGCGTACTTTCAGCGATTTAAGCAGGCTATGCCATAATGAATTCGATATTTTCACCGCTTTACCGAATAGCGTGAATCGTTTATACTCTTTGTTTTCCATAATGCCTATCACCTTAACTAATATAAGTTTTTATCTGTGAAGATAATGATTTATCAAATATCCTGCAATATCCTTTTCCAAAAAACGGGCTGTTTGCGTATCTTTTCAAGATGTGTTTATTATTAATGAATTGATTAACTATTTTGCGGAGTATAGGTGGATTATTATTTTAACAAAGAGGAATTAGAGACGCTTAAAAAGATAAATTTAACGGATTACTTACCTCCGACAATAGACAGGATAAATTTCTATATTAATTCGGCGGAGAACAAAAAGGAGGCTTGGAAAGAGATTTTTAATCAACTTTATAACATTATGAGTTCAGCAAAAATAGATGTGACAAACCGATTAGAGGAGAGGTTAAATAGCGGCGAAATAAAAGATGCAAAACAAGCGATAAAATCTATAGCTGGCAACACGTTTTCCTATGCTATAATGTATATCTTTCTTAGAAATAAAGAGATAGGCAATATCAGACCCGATATTTTCATCACCAGCAAGAAATCGGAAATAATAGGGTTTGATATTATTGCAACGATTAATGTTGACGGAGAAACACAAAAGCCCGATGTCGATTTGGTGATTTATACCAAAAAACAGAATGGCGAAGTAAATAGATGTATTATTCTTTCCCTCAAAACGTCTTTGCGAGAAAGAGCCGGTCAAACTTATAAATGGAAACTGCTAATGGAAATAGCTACCACCGATAATGCGATAAAAAATAAATACAATATTTCTTATAATGCGGCGGAAATGCCTTTGGTGTGTTTTGCCACCGTTAATTTTTATAGTGAGATAGATAATCCTCAGCATCGCGGGATGTTTAAGTTCTTTAATAAATCGTTTATCGCGAAAGAAATTAAGAGAGATTTTATATCCCCTTTGTCGGAGTTGGTTGATTTTGTGAATATATCGTTATAGATGATGACCGATAAAAAATACGCCGATTTTTCTTGGGACTTTAGAACGTCCAACACAAAGATGTTCACACACTGTTATCACGCTTATCCGGCTATGATGATCCCGCAGGTTGCCGGTAGAATTATAGATAAATACGGCGATAAAGCGGAACTGCTTTTCGACCCTTATTGCGGTACAGGGACTTCATTAGTTGAGGCGAATCTGCGAAATATTAATTCGGTTGGCACAGATCTTAATCCATTGGCGCGATTGATTACCACTGCTAAAACATTTACGCCGAGCATACAAGAGCTTGATTTATATTTAAACTGTTTTAATAATCATATTTTATTCCGTCTTGGAATGCGTGATAATGATTCTATTATTCCGCCTAATTTCAAGAATATAGATTTTTGGTTCACCAAAGACGTGCAGCAGAAATTGTCGATTATCAAGATGTTTATTGATAAAATCGAAGAACAATCCATAAAAATATTCTTTGAAGTCGCTTTTAGCGAGGTGGTTAGGGAATCTTCTTTAACAAGAAATTCTGAATTTAAATTGTTTAAAATGCCGGTGTCTCAAATAGCGAAGTTTAACCCTGATGTATTTGCGATTATGCGAACGAAATTAAACAGAAACAAGGCAGGATTGACTGAATATTTAAAGGAGAGAATCAATAATCCGGTTACTATGGTTTGTGATTTTAATACCGTTGAGAGTGTTCCGTTTGAATTTATTGAAAATAACTCGGTTGATATAGTGGTTACTTCACCGCCTTACGGCGATTCCAGAACCACTGTTGCTTATGGACAATTTTCCAGATTAGCTAATCAGTGGTTAGGCGTAGATAATGCTCAATCAATTGATAATGAACTAATGGGAGGGAAAAGTAATAACTCCGATTTTGTTTTTAGCAGTAAAATATTAAATGAAACTTTGGATAAAATATCGGGAAAAGACCCAAAGCGTGCCAAAGAAGTATATTCTTTTTATGTTGATTATAATAAATCGATTAACAACGTAAGCAAAGTTGTAAAGGGAGGGGGATACGCGTGTTATGTTGTCGGAAATAGACGCGTAAAGGGAACAACGCTGCCAACTGATGAAATTACCATAGATATGTTTTGTGAAAACGGATTTGATTATATTGAAACAATTATTAGAAATATTCCCAATAAAAGAATGCCGTCAAAAAACAGTCCTTCAAACGTACCCGGTGTATTGGACACAACTATGAAAAATGAATATATTGTTATCTTAAAAAAGATAGCTTAAACTCAATACAATAAACTTATCAATTTATTATGAAACTATTTTAACGTTGAGAGACAAATTAAATGATTCTAAATTATTGTTTTCGCATTAGTTATCATAATAAACAAACCTATAACCTATAAAATATGGCAAACGAAAGAAAAACAGAATCAATCGTCCGTACTCACTTTGAGCAATTTAGTAACATCATTCAAATTGAGGAACAAATCTCCGATAATCCTAAAATCGATAAACTTCTCAAATTTGCTTCAAAGAAAGGTGAGGGGAAAGGCAAACCTGAATTTTTTATTACTTTCTCCGGTAATTCCGATTTACTGATAGTTATCGAGTGCAAGGCTGACATTACAAAACATCAAAGCACGACCAAAGATAAATATTCGGAATATGCTGTTGACGGAGTATTATTATATGCTTCCTATTTATCAAAAGATTTTGATGTTATAGCCATCGCGGTGAGCGGGGAGACTAAACCGCGGCTTAACATATCACACTTCCTGCATCTTAAAGGCGATAAAAAACCGTCTCCGATATTTGGATCGAAACTGTTATCTGCGGATGATTACTTAGAAGGTTACTTAAAAAGCCCTGAAAAGTTCAGGCAGGATTATCACGCTCTTTTGGACTTCGCGAAACGATTGAACGAGACGCTTCACAGCCATAAAATATTGGAAAGCCAAAGAAGCCTGCTTATAAGCTGCGTTTTAATCGCTCTGGAAAACAAGGCTTTTAAAACCGCTTATCCTTTTTACGGCGCGACAAATCCGAAAGACAGCGTTGAAGAAAAAGAAGAAAAAACCGATAACGCTTCAAAAGAACTCGCTAATTATCTTGTAGATACCGTGAGCAATGAGCTTAAAAATGCCAATCTTAAAGGAGATAAACTCGATAATCTGAATATTCAATTTGGTTTCATCAGAACGGATACTTCGTTATCCTCAAAGAAAGATGTTCTCAAGAAATTAATATGTGATATAGATGAGAACATTAATTCATTCATCAAAACACACGAATATTTCGATGTTCTCGGTCAGCTATACATCGAGTTTCTGCGGTATGCCAATAGCGATAAAGGTTTGGGAATTGTTCTTACCCCGCCGCACATCACGGATTTTTTCGCTGAAATTGCCCAAGTGAATAAAAACAGTATCGCGTTCGATAATTGCACCGGGACAGGCGGCTTTCTTATAAGTGCTATGAAAAAGATGATTGAAAGCGCGAAAGGAGACCAAGAGAAAATCAGGGAGATAAAGAAAAATCATCTAATCGGAGTTGAATATCAATCTCATATTTTCGCGTTGGCAGTATCGAATATGTATATTCATCAAGACGGTAAAACAAATATTATAAACGGCAGCTGTTTTGATGATGAAGTGATGAGAGAAATTAAAAGCAGAAAACCTACGGCAGGGTTCTTAAATCCTCCCTATAAAGGTAAAAGTGCTAAAAAAACCGATATTGAAGAATTGGAATTTGTACTAAATAATTTGGAATGTCTGTCTGACGGCGGAACTTGTGTTGCTATCGTCCCGATGCAAAGCGCGCTGGCACAGTCCGGGAAAATACTGCAGCTAAAAAAGAAGCTGCTCGAACTGCATACTCTGGAGGCAGTGTTTTCAATGCCAAATGAATTATTTATCAATTCGGATGTCGGGGTTGTGGCTTGTGTAATGGTTTTCACGGCGCATAAACCGCATCCTGAGAACAAAGAAACTTATTTTGGATATTACAAAGACGATGGTTTCGAGAAACGTAAAAACAAAGGCAGAATAGATGTTTACGATAAATGGGGGAAGATTAAAGACAAGTGGTTAAGTTATTACAGGAACGGCAAAGTAGAACCCGGTTTTAGCGTCAAACAAGTTGTAACCGCAAACGATGAATGGTGCGCCGAGGCGTATATGGTTACGGATTACTCCGTATTGAGCACTGAAGATTTCGAAAAAACATTAAAAGAGTATATTCTATTTAACGAATTGTATTTGAAATGAGATTAGTCCCGTTACATACTTTGTTTGACATAAAGTATGGCAATAGTCTTGAGCTGATTAATCTGGAACAGTGTTCTAAACATTGCCCTAATTCAATAAACTTTATTTCCAGAACTGAAAAGAATAATGGCATTTCAGCTTTTGTTTTAAAAGATGAAAAAATTATGGAAAATCCTGCCAACACTATTTCTGTGGCGGTCGGCGGTTCTGTTTTAGCTTCCTTTTTTCAGACTAAACCTTATTATACAGGTTATCATATTTTGGTTTTATCCCTTAAAAAACAAATGTCTATTGCCGAATCGCTTTTCTATTGTGATTGCATCAGGTTAAATCGATATAAATATAATTATGGAAGACAAGCGAACAAAACGCTCGGAGGAATAATGCTCCCCGCCGAGATGCCTAATGAGTTTAAAAAAATCACTCTTGCATCGATACGGAAAAGTATCGTTTTAACTATGGTTGAAAATGGTATAGAAGATGAATAATCTAATTACCCTAGGTGAATTATTTACCGCTGTTTATGGGGCTAATCTTGAATTGGTGAACGTGGAGGAATGTTCAAAAAACGATACTGATAATTTGAGGTTTGTATCCCGAACAGAAACTAATAACGGCATTTCGGCTTATGTGACAAGGATAGAGGAAATCGCTCCAAACCCCGCGCATACTATTTCCGTTGCAGTGAGCGGTTCTGTCTTATCTTCGTTTTATCAGGATAAGGAATATTACAGCGGCAGAGATGTTTACTATCTGATGCCAAAACGCGAAATGAGTATTGAAGAAATGCTATTTTACACTCTTTGTATCAAAGCCAACAAGTATAAATATAATTATGGAAGACAAGCGAACAAAACGCTCGGAGGAATAATGCTCCCCGCTGAAATGCCTGTTGAGTTTAAGCATATCACCGTTGAATCGATTGCAGTTCCTAAAAAGACACCTCTTATAGATAAACATATAGAGTTAATTCCGGAAAATTGGGAATGGTTTGAAATTCAAGAACTGTTTAATATAAAAAAGGGTAAACGATTAACGAAAGAGGATATGACCGAAGGGAATACTCCCTTTATCGGGTCTATTGATTCCAATAACGGGTATCGCGACTATATAGGGCAGGCGCCAAATCATTCAGGAAACACTATTACTGTTAATTATAACGGCTCGGTCGCGGAGGCGTTCTATCAGCTAAATCCTTTTTGGGCATCCGATGATGTAAATGTACTTTACCCTAAATTCGAAATGAATCCGTTTAATGCACTATTTATCGTAACAATTATTAAAATGGAAAAGTATCGTTTTAACTATGGCAGAAAATGGCATTTGGAAAGAATGAACTCGACTAAAATAAAGCTGCCCGTCACTTCCGACCATCTTCCCGACTTCGTTTTTATGGAATCTTATATTAAGTCCCTTCCGTATTCGGCTTCGTTATAATTATTGTTTCAAAGCTCATCCAAAGCATCTTCGATTAGGTCGGGATTAATATCGTATTTCTCATAATACACGAAATCGGATTTGTATTTATTAACCAAACGTTCGCGCTTCTCCGCGTCTTCAAGTCCTGTAAGCCCGCGTAAATTCACAAGCCTATCCGCCGTTTTTACCATTTTAGCAAGCGGATTGCCGGCGATACCCGCGTAATATTCGTCTTTGGTTTTGTTTTTCACGTTCAATAGTTCGCAGGCATCCGCCGTTTCCTTGCCGAAAACTGCCTTTACCTGCCCGTATGTCGCTTCGGTATCTTCCAAAACATCGTGAAGAAAAGATACTTTCCCCAGCGTGTCAAAGTCTATGGAGTGGTTGCTGTTTTGCCATAATACTTTTGCCATAGTGAAGACAGGCAATAAGTGCGCTTCCACGTAAGGCTTACCGCCGTATTTTTGTTCTCCGTGATATTTAACGGCGAAATCAACCGCGTTAATCGGGTCGGGTTCTGTCGTCTGCAAATTGCTTCCCATATCTGCTATGTCTTCCGTATCGTTAATTATTATATTATCAGTCTCAATATATGGGTTCGTCTCGAATTTATCCGTCCTCTGCCACCGCTTAAATCTTGAGTTCTTCTTAGACGGAAGCAGCATATTTTTAGTGGTATCGATGGATTTGTTGAATTCTTCGGTTATTTCATCTTCCCCCTTGACAAATACGTTTGAAAGTGTTAAGTTTGCGGTATCACTTTCTGTTACTTCCCCGCCGGAATCAGAATGAGACGGCAAGCTAAGCGGCGGATAATTAGCGGGCTGAGGTTTGATTGCCTCTCGGTATTCCCCGGAGGCGATTTTATTATTTAAATCATTTCTCTTGACATCCGTCTCAAAACTCCATATCTTTGTTATGCAGAGATTATTCCGCTGCGCTATCGCACGAGGTGAATATTCAAGGCTTACTGACTTGTTTAGTAAGCCTCCTTTTTTATCTTGACTTTCATTAATAATCTTACTATCTTTGTCCCTGTCAACAATATCCGGTTTAATCGCGGTGGATTGCTTCGGCGGCTCTGATCCGGCAGAGTCCAGTGCCGTCACCTCTTTATATAGCAATTCACCCTTGTTGATAAACCCGATGATTCTTTTCTCTTTATCCTCGTGATTACTTATAGAAATTTCGATACCATCTCTTTTTATTGTTATTGAAGTAAAATCTATTCGTCCGTTATTATGAGAAAATGGTTTTATAAATATTAATATAGTTTGTCTTTCCGCACCTTTTCTTTCATCGGGAACTTCAACTATGTAAGCCGGATTTTCAAGAGTTGGCTTTATAAGTCCAAAATACCTCTGCCGCTTATTAACCACTAACTTTTCAAATTGATTGTCTCCTATTTTAACATTTCCAATCGGCGTGCGGACTATTTGAAAATCTCCGAATTCTTCCATCCAATTTTTAGGTGTTAATTCCAATTCCCTATATTTATCGGCGTGAGTATTAAGGAAATTAATTATTTCCGATCCATTCTTGTAGGCGAATTCCCCTCTCCCATTCCTCGGATGCTTCCCCTCAAACTCGATAGACTTCTCCATCGGCAATCCATTCTCCCTCATCACTTCCTCGAACGCCTTACTTATCGCGCTGTCCTTAGACTTGCCGCCCTTTTTCGCTTTGGTTTCATACTTGAACTGATTGAACAGTTTCCTCTCCTCCGGCGTGAATACAGGCCGTCCTTGATATTCGCCGTCTATTATAGAGGAATCAAACAAACCGTCCGGCGTGACATTTTCACCGAACATACTATCCATATTGTTACTTTGCTCCGCGCTCGCCATTTGATTATAGTCCTTTAGCAGTTTGCCATATACAAGCGGTCCCTTTTTTGCCAATAAATTCAGGGCAACCGTTCTGCGGTCGTGAGGCGGTTCAAACATATCCTGCATACGCAGCATCTGTTCAAACGGGCTTCCGTTTTTCTTGAAGTCCCCGCTGTACTGATACTGTCCCTCTACTCTTATGGCATCGTTCACGTAATTCTGCAAACTCCATTCTGGAGCTAATGACGCGTTGATAGAGTTTGCTCCCACGTTATCAACTATCGCGTCGCCGAATTTCTTCATTCCCTCTGTTGTGGTGAGTTCATACGTGTCAGGGCTTAGGAACGTTCCTTTAAGCACGCTCCGCATTAATATCTTGCCGTTATCGGTGAAACTGCCGTCCGGATTGAAATACTTCTTAGCGGATTGTTCCGGCATCACTCCCGATCTGAACAGTACATCTCTAAATGCTCTCTGCGTTGAAACCTGCTTGCTGCTTAGTATCTCGCTTAAAGTATCTTTATCTTTCATAGCATCCGCGAGCAAGTCCATTATTTCAGGTTTTCCCTGTATCGCGTCGCCGTAGGTCATCGCTTCTTCAGCTTCTGTTTTCGCCTTTTTATCATCCGCGTTAAACTTTGCTAATTCCGATTTGCGATATACATAGTCCCCGTTTTCGTCTTTCGGGAAGTCTGAATCTATCTTGACAAAAAACGGATGTTTCATACCTGCCACCGCGTCCGGGTCTAAGCCGTAATATGAAGCATCATCTATCATCTGCTGTTTGAATGCTTCCCACGCTTTAGGATTGCTCTCCCTTGCAAGTTTCGCGCTCATTGTCCTGTTATTGCCGGATACTACAAAGTTCTCCGGTGAAATAATGATATGCTGATCCGCCTGCCTGCTGTTATTTATCGTCCGGTTATCCCAATTCCGCTCGACTTTATGCACCATACGCTGATCATCCAAGTTCTTTAAGTAATCTCTGTCGTTGGTACTTAGCCCGTCCATCTGCGGGTAGTTCTTGTTCGGCTGGAATGTCTTCTCATCGTGGCTCGCTGTTATATCATCAAGCTCAACCACCGCGTAGTTGGCAATATGTTTCTCTCCGGTAGCGTAAACTATTTCCGTCTGCTTGCCCATTGCAATATTTTGACTTTTATTCGTCCCGCTTGTCGGCTCAAACACGTTCCGCCCGTTTATAGCTTTGAGCGTGTCCATACTTACTGAATTAATATTGCCGTTTGCATCGTAATAGCGCACCGTATCATCTGTAATATCAGCTATCTTGAATTTCTCATCGGGACTGCTCCCGATATGCACTTCCTTATAGTGCCCGTTCGATACGCCTGTTTCCCATTTGCCGTTTTCCTTATTGTACTTGGCTTCCATATCGAAATCTAAACCGTTTGCGCGTACCCGCTTCGCGGCGTAAAACTCATTGCCCGGGTTAAGCCGGTAGCCTTCCGTTTCAAGCACGCTCATACCGTTTTTATAGCTCTCTGAATTTTTCGCGACGTTCTTCTGGTTAACGCGCTCAAGCCGTACTTGTTCACCTTTGGCTCTTTCCTCATCACTAATATCAGGCGCTTTTCTGCTCTCGGATACCCATCGTCCTTTTGGCTTGTCTTTTAACGAATATTCACCGCTTTTGTGACGGATTTTACCGTCTATGAGTAAATCGGCAAGGTGTTTCTTTACCCTGTTTACCGGTATCCCCGTGGCAGAACTAATATCTTTCTCTGTTTTTGGACCGTCCGCGCCGGTAACGTGTTGCAATACTTGTTCGTTCTCGCTTAGTCCGTCTGTTTGTTCCACGTTTGGTGTTTTAATCCCTTGTTTACGCAGGTAATCGCCGTATAGACGTTTATCAATATGCCATATTTCGCCTTTTTCGTCTTTGCCTACAATATCCGTGTCAGTAGCATCCAAAATATCAAACGTCTTTCCTTCGTAATCTATTTTGAAGTCTTTTTTCCCGTTTACTGAAACGGTAAATTCTTTTGTAGCGGGGTCGTAAGCTCGTTCTATTTCCCACTGCGCGCCTGCCACAGGTGTTGTTTTGCCGAATTGCAGTCCGTCTTCGCTTTGGCTTTCGTACCCGTGTGCTTCTGAATGTTTGGCGTATGTTTTATACAGTTCATCGTGCGTGTAGTGGTTCGGGTCAAGCTTTGCCTTTGCCGAGGGGTGTATCTGTTCATCGCCGAGTTTGAATACTTTTCTCTTTAAGAACGCGCGTAATTCGCCCGCGCTATTCCTTGCTAAAAACACGTTATCGCCTATGTTCTCAACTTTGTAATTATCATTGCTTTGCGGGTCGTAGTAGTCAGCTCCTTTTTTCTGTAGTTTCGGGTTAAGCTGAAACGAGGTTATTAATTCACTGCTGCCGTCACTATGTCTTACCGCGAGTAAATTATCGCTTGCATCCGTTACACGTGCCGTTCGGCTGTTTATCTTGATGTAGTCTCCCTCTTTATAGCCTGTTAAATTTCCCTCGCTCGGGTGGTTATCACCTGCTTTTACTGATTGTTCTTGGTCAAGTTCTTTGCCGCTTTGGTCTTGCCATTTCTTCTCGCCGTTTGGAAGCTGGTACAAGTAAACCCACTCGTCCGGTTTTGTGGGCGATGGTCTCCGTTCAATGTATTTATGTCCGGGCTTCTGTCCGCCTTTCGCGTTCCAAGCCGGCCCGCCCGCTGGAGCTTGTCCCGATCCTATCGGGGGTTGTCCTGTTTTCGGCTGTTCCGTTTTCGGTATCTTCGGCGGTTTGATAGTCATCATATTGCGGAGCGATTTGAATAGTCCGCCTTTTTCCCAAATCTTGTCCGCTTCTTGTTTCAGTTCGGTTTGTATCGATTTTTTAATTAGCACGGTATTAAACAGTTCTTTGTCAGCCTGCCGTATCCCGCTCTTTGTCAATACTTCAACTGTATCATCATATATCCGTAATATCCTGCCGTGATGCGTCTCTAATCCCTTTTTAAGCATATTCACGGGCTTTGAATCAATAAGATTAAAGTCGTTGTCTCTGGTAACAATGTTATAATCTTCAACGCTTTTATATACGAACCCGCCCTCGTAGTCGGGATATTTATAAATGAAATTGTTCATTATCCTATATGTTCCTTCACCCAAGTTTGGTGTTTCTCGGGGTCTTCAAATGATAGCCGCACGTTGTTGTCTTCGTCAATCCATTGGAATTTGGGGTTAAATTGTAAGAACCTGCAACGGCAGAATGGATGATATGGGCAGGAGGGCATACTCTTCTCGTGATGATGTTTCTCGCGTAAATTCTCCGCGTTGTTTCCTCCCCGCTTATCAATTCTGCTCCGTCTGCTTGCCGTTCTTCCCACGTTATTTTTACCCGCCCATACTTTCATTTCCCAGTCGTTCTCCGCTTTCCCGCGTTCTTCTCCGTCCAAATCCGTATAATCCGGCGGAGGTGTAGATGTAACCTCGTAAATTTTATGGTTAATATCCGTGAGGCAGTGCCCGCACGCGTCCGGCATACTTATTCCTATAACATAGTCGCCATCCGCAATTTGGGAAATATAACCGTCATTAAACAGCTTGTTCGTTTCGGTGATTGCAACCCTTTTCCAATTCCTATTAAGCTCGCCTATATCCGACGTGAGCATTTCATTCAGCCTGCGTACAGCTCCCGGTGAGCCTTCACGTCTGATTAGCGCCTCTGATATAGCGGACTGCACCTCTTGAACCGTGCCTTGTGTCGTGTTGGTTATGTGCATTCCTGTAGTGTTAAGCGCGGATTCGAGCATCTTTGCCTCCTGCAGGGTAAGCCCGTAAGTTTTCGCTGCCGTCTGCACGAACTCGGGCATAGCGGCAAGCGGGCTTATAGATACCACTGTCCCCGCCGTATCGCTCTCGGCTAAAAACCTGCCTATTATATACGCGCGCATATACCAAGTTTTAGCTTCCGGTATGCGTGAGAAGAAGTAATTCTTCACGTAGTCGTCAATGGAGCGCACTTCAAACTCTGTTAAATATTCCTTGTTGTCCAAGTCTATGTCCGGGTTCGTCCGCAGGTATTCGCGTAAATCAGCGTAGAAGTCATCAGGGCTGAATATCCCGTATAGCTCTCTTTCAATGAAATCAAGTTCTTTGAGGTGGTGTATTTTCTTATCTATGGTGAGGATCATTGCCCGTTCACTATAAAAAATTTATCCGCCGCTGCTAATACGCTCTTGATCAGTTCTTCACTAAGCCCGACCTCCTCTTTTATAAAAGCCACGCACTTGTCAAAGTTACTGTCGTCTTTTACTCCCTTTTCCGTTCGCGGCTTTGTTTTGCCCAAATATTGGTGAAAAGTGCATCCGCTGTAAACAATATTAGTACCTTCGAATACCGTTGTCTCCGTGTCTTTAGTCTTTATTATCATCGTGCCTGTCCTTGTTGAAGTTCGTCCTGTAATTCGCCGTTCATTGATGGCTTGCCGCTTTTTTGCTCTTGATATTTCTTTAATAATCCTTGGTCTTTATCGGTTAGCTGCACGCCCTGCTGTTGTGCCTGTGCAGCGGGGTCTTGTTCTGCCCCGGGCTGCCCGGGCATTCCGCCCTGCGCTTTTTGCATCGCCTGTTGCGCGTTAAATAATACCGTCTGGTATATCTGCGGGTTATAAAATCCGGGTACATCGTAAACATTCTTATCGCCTAACATTAATTCCTGCCGCTCGATATCCTGCTCCGCGAGTAAATCGTTCACGCATTTTATAGTGGTCAAGTCTTTATCGCGAAGCTCCGCCTTTACCTTTGCATCCTCGACTTCGAACCCTGTAAATTCAAGTTTCAAATCCATTTGAGTGATTATTTGGAATATGTTCATCCCGTCTTTGTTAGGGACGTTCATCGAATCGGCAAAGTGTGTTAAGAATGTCCTCGCTCCGCTGTCCTTGCTTTCTTTAACCACTCCGTCCGCGGTGTCGTTAAATAGTCCCGGCTTGCCTACCGCGTCCTTGTAGGTTGCAAGGCTTAGTTCATTAGGGTCTGTACCTGAGAGTTTGCACCATATAGAGAACAATAGTGTTGTGCCTTGGTGAAATTCAAAGTCTTTGGAGTTTTGGCGCATATTCAAAACTTTAGCGTCCGCTTTTTCCCCGTTTAGACTTATCATAGGGAAACGGCTCGCGTTGGCGGGCCCGCTCATATTGGCGTACAGGGTTTTCTTCAGCTTCTCTAAAGCAACCGCGTTAACTCCGCCGCCTGTTAAAGCTATCATACTGTTAAACTGCCGGCTGTTGAAATTACTCGCGTTCCAAGTAAGCGCGTTAAGTATGTTGGTAAGTGTTTTAATGCCTTTTTCCACCACGCCGTAACCGCGGTTGGCTTTCCTGAAATCACTGCGGGTAAAGTAGTGGAATTTTCTTGCTCTCTCTCTCGTGAGCGCGGCAAACCGCTTGTTATTATAAAGCAGCAGGTAATCCGCGTCATCTTCTTCTTTACTGTCCGCGTAAATCTCGTTATCTAACAGTTTCTCGTAATCGTTTAGAATGTCTTCAACATCCGAGTATATCCCGCCCCGCGTGTATTTCCTTTTCTTGACAATCGGCTTGATTATGATAGGGTCTTGCAGGTGCACGGCTATCGGGCGTCCGAACCCGTCCATCCTGAATTCGATAGTAATATCGTCAAGGTCGAACCAATCCCTGTACGCCGCGCCGATAAACTTTCCGAAATTGGCGTAGTATTCGTTTGGCGGGAAAAAGAACGATTCGAATATTTTCATTTCCCACTCTCTAATCATCGCTTTTTCTTCACGCGTTGGCTGGTAATCGGGATTCCTGAAACGCAGGCGGCAGCCTCTGGCTCCTTCCCTCGGCGGTATCCGCGCCCAAGTAATAAAATCGAACGTGCGATGGCTTTTAATAAGCTCCGCCGGCTCCGATTCGCCCGCTCTCCGCAGTATTTGATAAGCAATCGGCTCTGTTTCCCAATCAATAAAGCTGTTACCTTCCGAACTGCCGAACATAAGTCCTTCATTTTCCTGAAGTATTGATAATACCTCGCTTGCTATTTCAAAATTTATCCGCGGGCTGTCATCGAGCTTCCGTAAATCTTTTTGAAAATAGGGGTCGTTGGCAACTTTATCTATTACATCGTTGCCTGTTATTACTTGTTTATTATCGTCCGCTTCCGGATCGAGTGTAGCAAAAGCCATCTGTTGTTACTCCAAAATTTGATGGGAAACTAAGTATTTTCCCGCGTTTTGTTTGTTGCAGAATTTGCAGTATTTTTACAAAAAGCTATTTTTTTGTGAACGAATTGCTCATAAATTTGAAAATAGTTACTTTTGTTTCACAAATGGTGCTATTAACTAAGTAAGAAACAGGAAAAAGTGTTCGGATGACAAGAAGAAAAACGGTTAATATAACGGGCATAACTCGTGTTGAAGGAATTCCTTATCATGATGCTTGGGTCGCATATAAATGCGTGAAGTGTATGAAAATGAATTATGTGATAGTTGGACAAATATTGTTAGATCCTAAGGAAGCTATTGAAAAGTGTGTCTGGAAATGCGAATATTGCCGATTTATTCACTCCAAAGAATCGGATTTGCCTTTTGAGAACTGGTTAGACGAGTATAATGATTCAGAATCAACGCCCGCATTACGTTTTTGGGAGGGCTTTTTTAGAATTGCCACGGAACATCCCGCATCTTATTGGAAGCAATGTAATGTTTGTTTAAGAGTACTGCCGTTTTCAGCTTTCAGCAAACACTCTAAATGGGGACCTTTAGAAAAACAAATGGAGTGCAGAAGTTGTAAAGGAGCAATCAACGCCGTGCTGAATCCAAGACGGACAAAGGAGCAAATGCACGAATCATCTGTAAGAAGACGAATCGCGGATTTATTTTTGGAGGGAGAAAATCAAACTATCGACTTTCAAGAATTATTCGAGAGATTTAGCCGGAGATGTTTTAAAACAAAAACGCCGTTAGACATAAATAAAAGAGAAACTTGGGCAATCGACCATATCTTACCCTCCAAATTTTTGTATCCATTAACTTTTAATAATGCCGCTTTACTTTCGAAAAGCGCGAATGAAAACAAAAGAGATAAATGGCCAAGTAAATTTTATACAAATAATGAACTGATTGAATTGGCCAGAATCACCGGAGCGAATTTAGCTGTAATTTCCAGCCCTAATCCAATAATGAACCTTTCGATTGATATAAATAGAGGAGTAGAGAGATATTTGCAAGTTAGAGAAAAATCCGACTTGCCAAAACGTATTATAGAGATAAAAAAGATTATTCAAGTGTACGATTTGGTTGCCGGTTTAAGCAATGAAAATAAAACACTATTGGGATTTCCCTAAGTAAGTATCAGGTATTGGTGGGAAGTGACCGTTCCTTTGTCTCTAATACCGTGTGATTCACAATGTTCGACATTCTCATCAAATAAATCTGCGGTTTTAAACCAACGCTTACTGATTTTTTGTAATTCTTCGGCCATATCGCATTTTTTGCTTTTACCTAAATGGAAAACGCAAACACCGTCTTTCTTCAACCGTTCTTTTGATTGACGAAAAATCGATTCATAAACAGCGAAATCTTTTTTTTGTTTTTCCTCCACAAAAGAATTGGGTTGATATTTGAAATCATTTCTTGACCACCCAGAGAACCAAATTCTAATCCAGTTTGCAAGATAAAATCTGGTACTGTCGAAAAACGGCGGCGAAGTAATGATTGCATCAAGATTGTTAATTTCTTGCGGCCAAATAGCCGTTGTATCCCGATTGAATATTTTGCCGGGCATAAAGTTGGCAGGCAAAGCTTCGTTGCATGCTCTTTCAAATTTTTCCGTCACGCTTTTTATTATACTTTTGTAAATAAATTCGCCGGTTGGCGCGTAAGGTATAATTGGATGTGAATTTCTGCTTAACGCGTAAGGACGGTTTCCGTGAAGAACGTGCAACAACGCTGCAACAACCAACATTTCGCTTGGCGTTTTGGGGGAACTCTCTTTTATAAACCTCCTCGCCAATATTATTTCTTTCAATGTTTCTTTTTCATAGTATTCGTAGAGTTTTTTGTTGAATCCGAATATTTTAGTTTCCGCAAGTTCGGTTAATGAGCACGCGTTATTTTTGATAAATACCTCTAAGGCTTTTATATAATCATAACTCTCATTTGTTATCGGCATCGATACTTTTGCTTGCGAGATATAATATGCCGGCAAACTAATGTCTATGCCAAACGAGTATTTCCCTGCAAGTGCCGCCTCAAACGGAATTGTGCCTACTCCAACGAATGGGTCGAGCATTGAGCCATTTGGCGGGACAAAAATTTTAACTAAATGATGCGCTATTGCCGGCTTCAATTTGCCTTGATACGAGCAAAGCGAATGATTGGAATGCCCCCAATTCTTTTTTGCATAAGGGGCTAATTTATGCGGTAAATCCGATTTGAACTTTCCCCAGTTATTCTCCCAAAAAGCTTTGTGTTTTTCATCGCCTGTTTGTTCTTGCCATCCTATATAACTAAAAGCGATAAGTGATTGACTTAACACTTCTTGATTTCTCGAACGTCTTTTCCTAAGAAGTTTATTCTCAATCAGATTATAACCTAATTCACCCAAAAGCTCTATTAAAATTATATCCGTCTTAATATGGACATTGGAGAAAATAGAGTCGCCAATATCGATTAATATTTTGGCATTCTCATTAAGACATTCTTTTGTGTCACGGAAAAAACAATACATTTCCTCAAAATAACTTTTAGCCATTATAGGTATCCTTGAATCGTATGCTTTTAGATTTAGTTGCGTCAAAGTCTCCTTTAACAACTTGCTTTTCGTTGTTATATCCAACCCGTTGATTCGAGCATATTCTTTTTTTACATCGTTTATTCCGCTCGTTAACGCTTGGTCACGAAAGAATCGTAAATCGCTTTTATTTCGTAAATATTGAAGAAACCATAATTCCAATTTCGTGTTTCTAAAATAATTAGTCCCATTTAAATAAGGTGGGCTGGTGATTATAGCTCCAATCTTTAGATTATTTATTCTGCCGATATTCTTTGCGTTGGAAAGCAAAAACTCTGGTATGGTTTTTAACGAGTAATCGAAATTTAAAACATCTTCTGCGATTCCTGATATTTTTAAGGGAAGTATCTCGGAGAAAGCCATTAACTCTTTTTCTTTTTCCTTCGATGTTTTAAATCTAACATCCCCTGATTTCTTTAGAAATGAAACCGGCAAAAGGCAGGATAAAACGGCTATAGTCAATGTATCCGCAAGCAATCCGTCTTCCAATTTTACTTTATCTATGTATGAACGAAGTTTCAGAATTTGCGAAAGAGTGTCTTTCGGAAAATATTCGCTATCGGAAAATATTTGATTATATGATTCCTTTAACGATTGGTCTTCTTCAAATCTGTTTAGAGATTCAAGAATAGATTCTTTAACGACATAAAGAGAGTCCGCAAGTTGTGTTCTTCTACTTTCCGCTGATTTTAAAACCTTTATTTTTGTTTGAATAAGATATTGGAGTAAAGGATTGACCTCCGTATAAACGGTTGTAAGATTTGATTCATCCGCAGCAAATATCGTTGTCCCCGTTCCTGCAAATGGTTCATACACCACAGTGTCTTTAATGTTATAATGATTTATTAACGATTTTACAAAATCCGGGGAATATCCCTCTATATAAGGATACCATCTTTGAAACGGTAAATATTTGCTTCCCAAGAAAGTGACTTCTTTCTTTCCCAAGTCTCTTGTGTCAGGGGGCACGGATAAATTATGCTTTATTAGTCTTTTTACTACTTGATTAATCGACCTTTCCTGTTCAACCGCCAATACTGCCAACTGCTTATAGGTCTTTATCTTGATTAGTTCTTTTATTTCTTGAGTTGTCATTCCTTTCAACTTAGAATAATAAGGACTTTCCGATTCGCTGAACGCTAAAGTTATCGACTTGTCTTTTGACTTTTCCGATGGATAGTCGCTAAAGTATATTGCTTTGTAAAATTGTTTTGCCATTTGAAAGAAGTATCAATCTATGATAGTTGTTTCGCAAAGATATACAAAAAAAATTAAATGGCAATACTAAATTTTCACATTTCTGTAATTATACCGCGTTCAACTTCTTCCTGAATCCTGTTTAATGCCTCGTCTCTGTAGTCCGTCTCAGCGTAGTCTCTAAGTTCAACAAATTCTTCCAAATTCATTTCCACTTGGTATCTTTCAAGAAAAGCGGCTGTAAACCGCCGCTCCGTCCGCGGGATATTCTCTTTTATAAATGACTGCTTAATCAGCCAATACTGCCGCGCGAAAACATTAATGAGGTCATAATCCTCTTCAAACTCCGCTTCTTCGCCTTTGTGTTTCATTTAGCTCCTGTCAGGGTAAGTTTGTTTTATCGGTTTTCTTACAAGCTTTAAGGATTTAGTGAGCATCAGCCCTTGACTTTTATCACTTTTACTGTTTATATTTACGGTATCGCTTTCTGTCAATTTGCCGCCGGAATCAGAAAGAGACGGCGTATTGAGCGGCGGAGCCTCAATATGTTGTGGAATTAAGGCTTGTTGAGAAGATAGATGGTTTAATCTAACGATGGACAGCAAGCCTGTTATTCTTTGTCCGCTTCTGCCGTGTTTCCGGTAAATTCAATAATATTCGTGTCGGGTAAGTTGTCGTTAATCGGAGCAGGAACTTCTACAATCTTCGCGTCTTGTTCCATTTTATACCGGACTATGGCTATATACGCGTTAAGAAACATATTCTCAAGATATTCCTGATTTATAACATTAGCTCCTTGAATAACGTGAGCAGTCCTGAAATTATATTCTTTCATCACTGCGCCGAAAAAATCAAAAGGCGTTTGTGTTCTTGCTTGGTCGTATTTGGACTTTACTTGGTATGCTAAGAAATCCGCCGCGTATCCTTTGCCTTTTTCATATAAATCGGATATTTCCTGCCCGAATAGTTCCTTTATCTTGAACATATCTATCTGTTTTTTTACTTTATGTTTATCCGCGGTTATTGTAAGTGTCACTACATTATTCAGACTGTCAAGCGTTCCCTCTATCTTTAGCGTCTCCACTGCCGCCATATTGATAATAATATTGTCGAATACTAAAAGCGCGGGTTTTACCGATTTGTTATACGCGCGTTCGGCTTCAGTTTTTATCTGCTCCGCTATTTTCCCTATTCCTGTATCGAAACCGGTTGACAGCAGATTCAGGTGAGTTTGCAGCTTATCGGATAATATATTGTTATTCTGGATTGTAACGCTTTCTAAGCGCAGTCTTAGATTGTTTACTTCACCGATAATCGAGGAAATAAAGTTCTCGTATATAAATTGGATAAAACGATTAATTAGGCTTTTCATTGTTGCTTTTCCTTGTTCTTTTGAATGAATAATCTGTATAAATTTGCTCTTTTATCTTAGCTAATATAAATATTTATATGTTAAAAATAAAATGATAAAGTGTAGGTAATCAGGCTA
>CAIYTF010000097.1 GCA_903929035.1 uncultured Ignavibacteriales bacterium | reverse complement strand
CCCGAAGGACAATCCCGACTAATTCATCATAGTCTATATCGTTAAAATCATTCATAAAAACGCCGCAATATTTTTCACATCGAATATAATATACGAAACAAAGGCGCATTCATCAAATCAACGAGAAATTCAATCAAATACGGTTTGGAAAACATTGATAAATTAGTGACGATAGAAAGCATTGAAGAAAGCTCGTCTGTCACGGTAGCGGCAGCCTCTGAGATTAAATATGTTGTTCAATCAAGTCCCTGATTTGTTTAACGTGATAAGCACCTGCGACAACTTTTACGTCATTCGATTTACTCAGAAAATTAACCGCCACGAAAACATCACTGTTAATAGTGTGCGCCATCTCATCAATAATCTTCCCCCATTCCGAAATTTGAGAATCTTTTATCAATAATTCAGCTGAAAGCGATTGTGCCCGTTGTGTTTCTTCAATTGCTTTTTGTCTTGTCTCCCTGATCACCTGATTTAATGTATTAACCATCGCTGACTGATTATGAGCAAGGTTGTTTCGTTCCTCTTTGACCTTTTTTAGCTGCTCTTGTAACGATACTATTGTAGCGTTTAATTCATCAATTTTCTTGTTATCCATTTCAGATGTTGTCATTATTAGTCCCTTTTTCAAGATTTTCAACCAGCTGCTTAATACTTACAGCAAAAATATTACCCGAATTTTCGAGATTGAAAATTGGTGAATATTTTATAAGAATACCTTCATACAACTCGTCAGACTCCTCACCGGACAATTCAATAAATCCAAAATTTATGTTTTGAATGACTTTGGATAGGATTTCTGTAAAACTAACCGGAAAACTAATCGACTGTTCAACGGATAATGAGTATATCGCGGTAAGCACTTTCAAGATGGGATTTCCCCGATAACTCTCGGCTTTATAAATGCTCAAAAAAGTTTCTGCAATCTGTGAAGTTTTACCAATAAATAATATAGGCCGGATTGAGGTATATTCTGAAGAACTGCTTAATGGAAGTTCATTTCCTGAAAGAACAAGCACATATAAACCGGAATTCTTTGATATTTCTTCAATTGGAAGGTCTTTACTCGACCTGCTATTTTCGATAAGTTTATTATAAAATGGCGTGATAAAATCTAAAAGTTGTACAACGGAATCATTTTTTATCATATTAAAGTTTGATATTCTTTCAGTATTTGATACCTTAAAATAATTAGGATGCTTGAGTAACTCTTGCCCCAATATTTGAGCATTTATTGGTTTGGGGATATCGAATGATTCAGTAGAGGTATTAAGTATGTGTACCAAAATTTCAATTGACAATGACTGGTTTGAAACCTTTAGAAGAGCGGATTTGATAAACTTTAGATAATTTACTTTGTGAGGAATTTCTTCGACTAAGCGTAATGAACTATCATCTTGTATATAATTAGGAAACTCTTTGCAAAACCGGGGATATACACGATTAACAATAAAAAAATTTATCTCGCCTATGATTGATACTTCACTAAAACCAACCTCGGGAATTATTGTAAAACGCCAATCGTAACGCAATTCTTCAAGAAGTAAATTAAATTCAATCATTTTTTTTAATGAATCATCATCAATTAAATAATGTTTATTAGTTAATCTTGGATGAACTACATGATAATATCGGTAAAAAGCTTTACAACTTAAATTAATGAAATCTTCGGTGATAGAAAACTCCTTCCGATCTTTCATAATTATATTTAAGTATAGTTCGTTGAACCAAAAATTTTCCAAGTTTTTAATTGCAAAGATGGAGGCAGAGCCAACTACAAATAATGCAGGATTTTCTTCTACAATTTCAAAAATTCTCTGATCTTCAGCGTTGCCTTGCAATTTGTAAGGACACTGCTCTATTAATCCCTGGATTTCGTATGTTGTAATAGTATTCATTGACGTATATTTTTCAATTATTTTATTCTGTTTATAATCAACAAGTGTGCCGTAAATTAAATGGCTAATTCGCAGATAAATTAATTAAATTGTTCTTAAAATACAAAATTTATTGTGATAATATTCAAATAATTGTGTCCTCCGATTGGTGTCGCCTATGAACAGTATGTATGCCGAAAATAAAATCGATATTTTGGCGAAATTACTTGCGCACCGACCGTTAATCAGGTAATTTCCATTGTATCAAAGCAATAATTATTCTGAGAATGAGAGGCTGAAAAGGATTTTCATTTCTTGGATCTGCAAAACGATATAGAAGGAATAGCGGTTCCGCGTAAAAGAGGGCTTGGTTCCATTATTTCGGCTCTAAAAGAATATGGCAAGCTATTTGATAAAGTGTATCTGTTGAACTCTTATAAATTAGAAGAACTAACTTATTGGTTTGAAAAAACACAATTAACAATACTTATTTAGCTGTAGCAAATATATAAATAACCAAAGATAATATTGAAAACTATGGATAAACCTATAATTTACACCGTTGGGCATTCAACGCATCAGATTGAATTCTTCATAGAACTATTAAAGAAATACAGTGTCGACTGTCTTATCGATGTCCGGAGTCTGGCTGTAAGTTCCTATAATCCGCAATATAATCAGGAACCGCTGAAAATTTTCCTGTTAACTAATGGAATAACCTATTTACACTTCCCTGAGGAATTTGGAGCCAGACACGGTGACCCGGATTTACTAGATGAAGAAGGCAAAGTTGACTTTGAGCTGGTTAGAAGATCCTGGCATTTCAAAAATGGAATTGAAAAACTCTGGATTGAATCAGAAAAGGGCACTACTATCGCACTTATGTGTGCTGAAAGCAATCCTTTGGATTGCCACAGATTTTCAATGATTTCATTTCAGCTGGCTAAAGAAGGATTTGAAGTCCGCCATATATTAAAAGATAAAAAATATATGACTAATGAAGAACTCGAGAAGGAATTATTGAAAAAATACAAGAACAAACTGCCTATACCCGATTTATTCAATCCCGATATCAATGCAGAGGATCAGTTAAAAGAAGCTTACCGTTTAGTCAATAAGGAGATAGCATTCTCTACCAATTATAGGAGAATTAACTACTATGGTTAAATTCAAAAAATTAATATTATTTCCAGAATAAGGGAATATTCAAACAATAACAGCTCAAGAATCGAAAGTTTACAAGAAATTGAAACATATATCTTTAGGAAATAAATGATCAAACTATTTACAATCGGCTTTACAGGGAAGTCCGCAGAATCTTTTTTTAACTTGCTTATTAATGCGGAAGTTAAAAAAGTGGTTGATACGAGAATTAACAATGTATCTCAGTTAGCCGGATTTGCTAAAGGCTCCGATCTCAGATTCTTCGTTAAAAAAATAGGTGGTATGGATTACGAGCACAATATTGATCTGGCACCTACCAAAGAACTTCTTACAAAGTACAGGGATAAAGAACTTTCATGGAACGAGTATGAAACTGAATACCTTAATCTGCTCGACAGCAGGAAAATAATTCAGAAGATTAACATTGATAAGCTTCACGAAAACTGTTTTTTATGCAGCGAACACACACCCGAAAAATGCCACAGAAGACTTTTGGCAGAGTATTTAAGACAAGTAAATAACGAAATAGAAATAATTCATCTGGTGAAATAAATATGAAAATAAAAATAGTTTGTTTGGCAAATTCTTTGAAAGAGGGCGGGAAATGTCTGGCGGGAATTGAACTAAATGAAAACAATACACCGAAAATAGAGAATAACCGACCTAAATGGATAAGACCAATCTGTAAAACAGAACACGGTCAAATACCGGCACTTCTTATTGCCGAAATTGGACTCCTGGATATTATGGAAATTGATATAACTAAAAAACCTGAAATAACAAACTACCAGTCCGAAAATTATTATTTCTCAGAGAACTCAATAAAGAAAATAGGCAGGTTTGATTTTGAACTTTTGAGTTTATGTCATGAAAATAAATCTACAATCTTTGGAAATCGAGGTAAGGCTTTGCCTAAAGATGTTGTTGAAAAGTTAACTTATTCTTTGATATTAATCAAAGTGAAAAAATATTGTGTCGAGGAGAAAGTCTATGAAGATAATCCAGCCAATCCTAAGACAAGACTCCTGTTTACGTACAATAACGTAGAGAATAATTTCCCAGTTACAGACCCAATTTTCTTGTATAACTATAAACATAATCCAAACTTATTAAACGGATGTACTGAATTATATCTGACTATTTCTCTAACAGTTGAATGGAAGGGATGGTATTATAAACTTGTTTCAGGGATAATCTGGAAATAAATATTTCCTCACTTTCTTTTAATTAAGCATAATGTAACTGTTTAGGTGCTCTGTAATGGGTGTAACCTATTGAATATCATGTAGTTACAAGATATTCAAATTTTTGCGCAAAAAATGACGAAAAATATATGCAGTTATATTATAAGCACTTATATATTAGCTGTATTTGTATGTTTAATTTTGGCTATGTGAATACGGTAATTAATCTTAGCGAGCATACGGTTAAGATTCCAATCCAAGGAAAGCCGCTGGTTTTCTTCTTCTTTCAGACGTTGAAATTCTTTTATAAGGTACAGCTTAAATTCAGGGCTAAGCCAACTTCCAAACTCGAAAGCAAGATCTCTATGCGCAAAAGTCCCTCCGCCATAGCGTCCTGCCCGTGATTGAATGCCGATGGACTGAGTCGCTTCAATCCATTTTTTTGGTGTAAGATGAAATCTGTTCAATCCGGACTCTTTTCTAAAGGTCTCGAATTCGCCACTATTAAAACCGGGATTGTGTATCTGTTCCCAAATTCCAAGAAACTCGAGAGTGTTACGATTTCGCATCCAGCTATATATAAGGTTATCATCACCGAACTTCTTTGCCATATCAGTCAGACAAATGAAGTCATCTTCATTATGGCTCAGTATTGTTATTTCAGTTCCCTGAACATTAATTGTTGATTTCTTTTCTTTACGCATAAGCTTTACCCATCTTTAAATAATTATTTATTTTATCTTTATTCTCAACTATCACAACCGCATCGGGTTTATTGTCTCCGCATCCACGTGAACCTAATAATATTATTTTTTCGGCATCGATTTCCCGAATGACAATACCGACTAATTCATCATAGTTTATATCGTTAAAATCATTCATAAAAACGCCGCGATGTTT
>CAIYTF010000096.1 GCA_903929035.1 uncultured Ignavibacteriales bacterium | reverse complement strand
CTCCTTTCAACCCGTTCATTTTTATTAATAAGGAACGAGGAAAAGAAGTTCATTTACCGGATATGGCACCAACTACTTTAGCAGATCTGAAATATTTTCGTACTTTGGATGATAATTCAAACAGGGCTTCCGGCAAATATTACAAAACTACAAGAAATCAACCTTGGGCTTTGAATATTAGCGAGTCAATTACGTATCCGACTGAGAAATCGGCAATTTCAAACGCGTTTTTGTATTTTGTTCACTGGGCAGAAAGCAATGGAAATGCGTCTCAGGACTGGTATCTGGATAAATCAGGATACCGTAATAATTTATTCATTTATAAATAAAAATGTCTGAAAACAAACTTAACGAATTTGAGAAAAAGGTCTCGATACGAGAAAGAATCGAATCAGAACGATTATAAATCTTCTCAAATAGATAAATAAATTACTTAGCCCCTCTATATCCAAATGTAACTAATTGTATATTATACAGTTAGTTACATTTGGTTATAAGGGGGCTAAGCAGTTACAACTTGTTTAGTTAGTACAAGCAAAAAAAAGTTCGATAAAATGGAAGAAGAATGCTAATATTCCTATTTTTAAGCTGGTTATTTCAATTTTGTATATTTTTTATTGGTTTTTTTGTCTTTTTTTTGCATCTTTAAGTCCCTTTTAGGGTTGTTTAATTTTGTGATAATAAGAATGTTCTATTTTTATTGGCACAAAATACACCAAAAAGGATTTTTTTAAATGGCTTTAGATCAAATAAATGTAATAAAAGGAGATTTGTAATGAGAGAGCTAACAATCTTATTAGTAATACTATTTACAACAAGCGAGTATAGCCAAATTTGGCTGAGAATCCAAAAAAACGGAGGTATAGACTCGGTAAAGTTAACTGATATATCAAGGATATATTTTACCCAAAATGGTCAACCAAACTCAATTGACACTATGAATGTTAGTGAAAATTTCGATTACACTACTCAGAAAAATATTCATTTGTCTTTGACAGTTGACTATTCTGAAAATCAGGTGTTGCAAAATGTACCGATAAAACTATATGATAAAGATCCGGATGTTGACGGAAAATTAATCGGAACTACCATATCAGATGATAATGGAATTGCTGAATCTAATTTAACGATTCCAACATATATAAAAGAAATGTACGCGACCAGCGACTACATAGGATTGCCGCAAAAAATAAAAATCAACATTTCCGGTTCGGATATTTCATTAAAATACTCCGAAGGCCTTGCTGCAATAGGAAACGCGGCAAAAGTATCAAATTTCACAAACAGCCTAAATAAAGAGCAGGCAGTAAGTTACAAAACACTCGGCACTTGGAATAACGATGGTGTTCCAAGCTATCTAACTAAGCCCAATGATGTTATAGATCAGACACTATTAAACAACATTAATGCATCGCTTCCGGAAAGAGTAAACGTAATGACTCTTCATCCACAATATTTAGCTACTTCAAATGAAACAAGTACTGTTCTTGATGATTCAGCTGAAGTTACCGTTACTTTTATTCACGAGGGTGCCGGATACCGCAACGCACTTGGATTTTACACTTATACTAAAGGAACTCCGCCGACAAAAATCAGCGACATTCAATCAACTATGACATTGATTTTTCCAAACTGTTCCTATACCGGTTCAGGCGGCGGATTAGCTTCAGGCAACAAAGTGGTCATCGGGAGATTTCCTAAAAACACGGTTATCGGATGGTTTCTTTTAGCCAACGGATTCACCGGAGGTACCGCGAATAGTTTTAACCCCTCTTGGACGTTTTTCTCGGACGAACAACTTAACCTTGAAACAAACGCAACTTTGAAACAGCATAATGTTTTGTTGGCAGACCAGACAAGTAAAAAATATATTCTTGGATTTGAAGACATTGCAAGGGAAAATGCAGGATCAGATCAGGATTTTAACGATGTACTGTTTAACGTGACTGCAAATCCGTTTGTAGCTATTAATACTACTAATTTGCCCCCATTGGATATACCAAAAGATGATGATAACGATGGTATTACAAATACATTTGACGAATATCCCACGGATGGATCGCGTGCTTTTAATAACTATTCCCCGGCGAAGAACGTGTATGGAAGCTTAGTTTTTG
>CAIYTF010000095.1 GCA_903929035.1 uncultured Ignavibacteriales bacterium | reverse complement strand
TAGTCCCGTTGGGACATAATATCCGTAGAGTAGAGGCAGGTGTTACCACCTGCCTCTACTCTACGGACGCCAGAATGCGTATGAAACTCTAAAGGATGCAAGAGATTGAGAAAATAAATCAGATTGACCTAAAAGCAGAGATTCAATCCTGTCGGCAAGAAATTTGCGCTGTTCGATAGAGGTTAGTTTTTCAAGCTTACCTAATGACAATACTGTATTATGGCGGACTTTATCACATACTCGGTAGCTTTCGCAGAGGCGATAATAGAGATATTTTCGCTTGCCGTGCCTATCTTTTTTGACTATACTTTTTATAATCAATATCCTTATATGCAAATGTGTTGGGGGAACACAGGTGCATTTCCCCCTATTTTCCAAAAATAAACCCGCTTTTTACTCTAAAAACTAAACTTCTCTTCTGAAAATAAATTATTTTTTACCCTGTTTTTTGCAAGTTGGGTTAACAATTTCTCACGCGAAGACGCCAAAACCGCAAAACGGTTATATGTTGGAAGATATAAAGGTTATTTCTTGACAAACCCTTGGTTGTTGAGCGGAGCTGAAACAATCGAGTACTATCGGAAAGCCTTAAAAATAGCAGGTTCAGCAACATAATGTTCTTGTGAATCTTCATAATAGACTTTTTCTAGAAACAACCCCGCTGGAGGAGCTGTCAACTCTGCCGGTTTTTGTTTATTACCTGTCAAACATTTTCTCACATCATCAAACTGCATTTTTCCTCGCCCAACTTCAGCAATAACTCCTGTCAATCGGCGGACCATCTTCCACAAAAAATAGCGTGCTTGAAAACGCAATACTATTAGTGTATCAGTTTCTATTAATTCAATTGGCTCTAATTTAAGTGTTGTTGAAATACCTTTTTCATCTTGTTCGTAGAAACTATCGAAATTGTGTGTTCCCTCAAGAATAGAGCAGGTCTCTTTCATCTTGTCTATGGAAAGCTCATCTTTAATCCACCAAGAATAACTCTTGCCAAATGCTGTTCTGCGCTTTGCAATTTGGTATAGATAGGATCGAGAAACGGCATTATTCCTCGCGTGGAAATTTGCCGGTGCTTTACTCGCTTCAAGAATATTTATGTCTTTCGGCAGGCAATCATTCAGCTTAAGTAATAACTTAAAGGGTTCAACATTGTGCGGTATTTCAAGATGAGCAGCCTGTCCCAACGCGTGCACTCCTCTATCAGTTCTTCCTGCTCCCT
Source organism: uncultured Ignavibacteriales bacterium (assembly GCA_903929035.1). Taxonomy (GTDB): domain Bacteria; phylum Bacteroidota; class Ignavibacteria; order Ignavibacteriales; family Ignavibacteriaceae; genus CAIYTF01. Next base: position 19,642 of record CAIYTF010000095.1, on the reverse strand, counting down.
GTAATTCAAAACGAATCTTCGGAAAATTATCCAGAATAGCTTGGACAATTTTGCCCTGCACTGTTGCCCTGTCTTTTTGAATCTGCCACCCTGAATAACGGCTGCCTTCATACTCTATTAAAAGTTTATACCGCATAGAGTAAAGTCCTATCGCAATTTAAGTTCAGCTTCAGCATAGGTATCCAAAGTTTCACATACACGAACTGTTAAGGTTTCAATATTTGGCGACACCTTGTTTTTTATTTCATCTAAAAATAACAAACATATATTTTCAGCAGTTGACTGATGTTCAAATAAAAACATCTTAGAGTTCATTTTCTCAAGTAAAAAAATCAAATCAGTATCCCCATCGAAAACCATAAACGAGTGGTCGAGCTTTTCAATTAAAGGAGCAGCAATCAGTTTAACATCAAAGTAATCCATTAAAATGCCATTCGAATCAGGCTTACCGGTTAAACCAATATCAACACGATAGGAATGTCCGTGCAAATTAACACATTTCCCTTTATGAAAGGGTAAACGATGACCCATTTCCCAATAGAATGATTTAGATATTTTCATTATACACCTCTTTTTTCGGGATTCCAAATAAACTTATGCATCTGCAATTGAAAGCGTGCCTGCACATTATCTTCCAGCATCCAATTCACTAATTCAATTGGCTCAAGAGAACCGAAAACGCACGAGAATAAAACATTTGTCTTAGATGAAATGTTATACTCTTTCATAATTGCCAAAGCCCAATCATAATCATCTCTTGTTCCAATTACAAATTTTACTTCATCATCAAGTTTTAAATTAGAAATATTTTCATATAAATTCTGCCCGGACATCCCGCTTGAAGGACATTTTAAGTCCATTATTATTGTAGCACGAGGATCAATTTCCTTTATAGATAGACTTCCCCCTGTTTCTACCAAAACTTTATGTTCTGCATCTGCAAGCGCACGGATTAACTGTCCTGTTTCTTTCTGCACTAACGGTTCTCCGCCGGTTACTTCAACTAACGGAATAGAATATCCGGAAACTTTATTAACAATTTCTTCAACCGTCATATCATTTCCTGCAAAAAAAGCATATTCAGAATCACAATAAGTACATTTCAGATTACAATAGGTCAATCTGACAAAAACGCACGGAAGTCCCGCGTATGTGCTTTCACCCTGGATAGATGTATATATTTCATTTACTTTTAGCATATTTGAAGGATGTATCCTATTGATGATCCCTGTTCAATTATTTTTAATAAGATTCACGACACCTCCGCGAATCATCATAACAGCAATTGCTGCCAGAAGTAACGCGGCAATTTTTGCAAAAGCTTTTGTGCCGCCCTCTCCAATATATTGGATTATATACCGTGAATAATACAACACGAACCAAACAATTAGCAGATTAAGCAGCATTGAAATAACGGTCAACAAAAATCCATATTGATCAACAAGAATGAGAATAGTTGTCAATGCTGCTGGTCCAATAATCAGGGGAATTCCAAGCGGGACAATTCCTATTTTTGTATCACTTTGTTTACGTTCAACCGATGAAAATAAAATATCATTTATTGATAAAACCAAAAGGATTAAGCCGCCGGCGATTCGGAAATCATCTATGGTAATACCCAAAAAAGCAAGCACAATTTTCCCCGCTATTAGAAAAATCGTTGCAATAATAAATGCAGCAAACACAGCTTCGCTGATTAATCCTTTTTTGTCTTTCTCTGAATAGTCTTGGGTCAGCCCTAAATATATCGGAACAGTTCCGATAATATCAATAGCCACGAAAAGCGGAATAAATGAAAGTAAGAAAGTTTGTATATTCAAAAATATCACTATTCAAGGATGTGAAAACTCGATTTATCGAGTTTTGTTTTTTGATCTTGTTTACAAAATAAATTTATACTTCAACCGTGGAATATTGCAAGCTAACTCTTCACATAACGAAAAAATGAAGAGTTACTCGCTTGTATAGTCGGGGTGATAGGATTCGAACCTACGGCCTCTTCGTCCCGAACGAAGCGCGCTACCGGGCTGCGCTACACCCCGAATTAAGATTACAAATTTACAAAATATTCTTTGTATTTAAAAGCATTGTTGTCCGATATAAGAAAAATTGATACAAAAAAACAACATATATTTTCAAACGGAAAAATGGCATCGTGGTTTCGAATATTTTCTACAAACGTAAAGCTCCTAACGGAGAACCAATTTATATGTATCCCGTTGCTTTTAGGACTCGTTCAGAAATAACATTAACACTTTCTCACGCGAAGACGCGAAGGTTATCTTTAGAAGATGTAAAAGTTATTTGTGGGCAAACACTTAGTTTTTTGATTATCTTGTTATCGGTTTGGAATTAGGTCATTGATTCGCATCGCGTTGGATTTAATTGCTTTAAAAAGATTGAATACCGTTTCAATATTTCCTGCATTTAATTCATTCAGCACTTTTTGAATGAGTGTGTCGATATTTTCATTCTATGAATGCCGTATTTTCACTTCAAAAATACTTGTTCAAATTTTTTCATCACATTTTCCGGAGAGAATTGGCGATAACAATTCCAGTCTGTGAACTTATTCTTAAAACGGTTGAAATCTAATATTAATTCAAGAAATTCTTCAACGGTTGAATAGATGAGAGCTTTTTCACCAAGTATTGATAGATGGCTTTTATCGTATATGTCAATGTCTTTGCCGGAGTATGTTATTATTGGCTTGTTGAATGATGAAAATTCACCAATGGATAAACCGAAAGTTTCGCCATCCATTCGCGCGTGGATGCAGGCATCGCACGTGTTTATAAAATCTGACTTTAATTCCAAATCAAATGTGCCGGGAAGAAAAATAATATTTGGAATTTCAGGACCGATTGGCTCTACATTCATAAAAATGAAGTAAATATCGGGAAATTTCTTGGCGATAAAATAAACAGCATAAACCACAAACTCTATATTAAAAGAAGTTGGACCGCCATAATAGCCAAAAACATTGGCATTAGGAGGAATTCGCAAATTTTTTCGCAGATCTTTGTTGGTATTTTTAAGATCAATGATGTGTGGAACATACGGATATTGTCCGCTTGTCATAGTATTTGCAAGCCATTCGGAAACATACGCGTAAACATCGCCGTGTGGTTCAAAGTATTTGAAAACTGAATGTACCCCGGTTTTTACTGTCCCCGATATTTTCCCGTCATTTAACCCCATTTTTAATATATACAAGAAATCGATTTTTTCTTTAGAAATGAATCCATTGACTTCGGAGAAATCTTGATAGATAAATATAGGGAACTTATCCCTAAACTTGTCAATCGCGCATAAATCTTCTTTCCCATCCGCGATTATATATGATTCGTTTTGCAATAATAATTGATTGTAGTACGCGTAATCATATATTACTACATTAGTGCCGCGCAAAGAAAGACTGTTTGTATGAAATGCTATTCTCATATTTATTGCCGAACGATTTTCTTGATTTTATATGTTGTGTTAATATTATTTTATTCAGAAATATACCAAATATTTAAACGAGTTTAGTTTTATCCAAAGCACGTAACTTTAGAAGTAGAGCTTCAAATTGAGGTAATATCGGTTGTAATTCCCCTAATTGGGTTCTATGGATAATATCAATGGCAAGAAGACAATTTTCGCTTGCAGTTGAATATGAGGAAACTTTTGCGTCAGATAGGGTTTGTTTAAATAATTGATTAATCATTTCAGAAACTTGCATAGGATGCGCGGAACGGAATTTCCGTGTGGCCGGATATGCTTTAACAATATATTGAAAGTGTTTGCTTTCTTCTTCAAGTGTGGAGGCATCTATCCCGTTTTGCAGTAATAAATCAACAATACCTTTAGGAAATTCGCCCATATCTGCTACACTTGTTATATATTCTTCAACCTCAAATCCGCTGCTATGAAAAAGTTTATTAACTGTTGTTCTAGTGAAGAATCGTAAATGCGTGCTATCCAAAATGCCATAATCCTCATAATTCCATTTTCCTTCGAGAAGTCCTCGAATAACCGACCAATGCCGCACATTTGGCAGACTCACTACTACAAAACCATCAGGAGCGAGCATATATTTAATTTTTGAAAGAACTGTATAGGGGTCAACCAAATGCTCAAGAACATCCGCGAAAATTATTGCATCGAAGTAATATTTAGGCAAATTTTCAATTGCTTCTTCAACAGATGAGTTAATTACTTTATCAAGAACAGCAACAGCTTTTTTTGCAGCTGTTTCCACCGGTTCAATTCCCCAGACTTCAGCCGCATTATTAACTTTCAGTTGATATGCCATACTGCCGGCTCCGCATCCGATATCGAGGATTTTTTTTACTTTGCTTCCAACAATACCTTGTATTTCAGGACGCGCATTTTCGTAGTATTGATCAAACTTATCAGCCACGGTTATTCCTGTTCTTAGTAATCATTTCAGTTTATTGTTCAACAGTTCTTTTATAAATTTCATCAAGATGTTCCAACTCAGGAACTTCCTTGAATATTGATTTTAATTCATCGGAGGAAATTAATACAGTCAGTCTGTGGTCTTTCAATAATTCATCATAAAGATTGCAGGAATTGTCACCCCATACTTTCATAGCGGCAGTCTGAACAATTGAATAGGCATCCTCGCGTTTAATGCCCTTTTGAGTCAGAAGCAGTAATACTTTTTGAGAATAAAGTAATCCCCTTGTCAGGTTTAAATTCTCTATCATTTTTTCCGGAAAAATAGTGAGGTTCTCAATCAGGCGGATTGAAAGATGCAGCATATAGTCTAATATTATAAAAGCATCAGGAACAACTACCCGTTCAACGGACGAATGTGATATATCACGTTCGTGCCAAAGAGCAATGTTTTCTAATGATGAAATGGCATAGCCGCGTAACAATCTTGCCAATCCGCTTATTCGTTCGCAAATTATGGGATTGCGCTTATGAGGCATTGCCGATGAACCTTTTTGATTTTTAGAAAATCCTTCTTCGGCTTCACGGGTTTCTGTCTTTTGCAAGTGACGAATTTCAACGGCAAATTTTTCTAAAGAACTGCCAATAAGTGCCAACGTGTTCATTACTGCCGCGTGCCTGTCACGCTGTATAATTTGCGTGGAAACAGGTGCCGGTTTAAGTCCCATTTCATTGCAAACATATTCTTCAACCGATGGCGGAAGATGATCAAACGTGCCTACCGCGCCGGAGATTTTCCCAACCGCGATTTCCTCGATAGCAGATTCCAATCTTTTTATGTTTCGGATTGCTTCCTGTTGATAGTTGACAAACTTCAAGCCCATTGTGGTTGGCTCGGCGTGAATCCCGTGTGTTCTGCCTATACAGTACGTGTATTTATGCTCTATAGCTTTTTCTTTTAGGCAGGATTCTAACTTTACTAATTTTTCAAGAATAAGTTCAGCACTTTTTTTCATCTGATAGGAGAGGGCAGTGTCCAGAACATCGGACGAAGTCATTCCATAATGTATATGCCTTGATGCACTGCCAACATATTCCGCGACATTAGTAAGGAAAGCAATCACATCGTGATTGACATTGTTTTCAATTTCAAGAATTCGCTCCTTATCAAAAGCAGCTTTACCTTTTATTTCGGCGAGATCGTCCGCTGAGATTTCTCCCATAGCAGCACGTGCTTCACAAGCCAATGTTTCTATTCTAAGCCAAGTTTGGTATTTATATTCTTCACTCCAAATGAAACTCATCGCGGGAAGGGAATATCGTTCAATCATCTATGCTCCAATTTAAGAGAGAGAGAAATAATTTTCCCCTCTCGGATAATTTTTAAAGTAACTGTTTGATTAGTGCGGAATTCCTGCAGAACTCCGACAATGGTTTGTTCGTTGTCAATTTTATAATCATTCACTTGAAGGATAACATCGCCGTCTTTAATTCCGGCTTCAGAGGCAGAGGATTTAGTGTTTACGCGGGTGACTATCACTCCTTTTGTATTCTCTAATTTAAAGTATTTAGCAATACCTTCATCTATGTTTTGTACTGAAAGACCCGTGGTGAAGTCGCGATCGATTTTTCCTTTTTCTTTTATCTCTTCAACAATACCGCGAATTTTATTTATAGGAATTGCAAAACCTAAGCCAATGCTTCCTTCGGAACCGCCCGATGTAAAAATTATAGTATTCATTCCAATCACATCTCCAACTGCATTTACTAATGGACCGCCTGAATTGCCTCCATTGATTGCCGCATCGGTTTGAATCATATTAAAGTAATATCTGTTCTGGACTTGGTTCAGATTCATTCCTGCTGAACTAACCACTCCAACGGTGACGGTTGGTTTGTTATTAACTTCAAACAACCCGAAAGGATTCCCGAGAGCAATTACCCATTCACCAATAATGACATCAGCTGAATTTCCTAAATTTACTGAAGGGAAGCGGGAGCCTTCAATTTTTAATAAACATATATCTGAAATAGGGTCGCTCCCGATTAATTTAGCATTGTAATGTTTGCCGTCAGTCAGAGTCACAACAATTTCCGATGCACTTCCTGCCACGTGGTCATTGGTTACAATATAACCATCGGATGAAATTAGAAATCCGGAACCAAGGCTTTTCACTTTTTGCGAGTTGATTCCCTGATTTCCAAAAAACTGACGAAAGAATGGATCATTGAAAAAAGGACTGAATAGCGGGTCTTGATATTGACGAATTTCAGTGACATTAATTCCCACAACTGCAGGCGTAACACTTGAAACTGTTCGGGTAATAATCGTTCTTCGCGATAGAGTGATTTTATCGTTGGCGGAATCTAAACTGTCTAAAATTAATATTGGTTTGTTATCGCGGGAATGAGCCAGTGTTTCCGCGGACATTGGGGGCAATGAAGGGGTAACAAATAACGCGACACAGATATAATATATTAGCCTTTTCATCTTCTTATTTAATTAAAGAGTTTTTCTAAAAATTTATTTTTATTTTTTAAATATAGCTATATTAAAGGTTAGCAGCCTATAACTTTTGGTAATCAAAGTCGGATTTGTATAGAATGCAAAAGCTATTGAACTATACCTCAATATCCAAAAATTCTCTTGCCAACTCAATTCCGCCCCAAAGAGCGGACTCATCCGCGATTTTTGTAGCGATAATTTTTGTTGTTTTCGCTGAATCTCTGAAAGAAAAATCTTTAAATGACTGTTTAATTGTCGGCATTGTATATTTTTTCATAGCCTCGATAACGCCGCCGCCAAGTATTATCATATCAAGATTTAGTAAATTATTGACACCCGCCAATGTTTTCCCGATAGTTTCAGAGGCTTTGGCTACTTGTTTCACAGTGAGTGAATCCCCTGCAATGAGCGCATCAAGAAGCGACTTGCTTTTTATCCGTGTTTTTGTTTTAACTAATTTAGCCAGTCTGCTTGCTTTCCCAAGCCTGATGCTTTTCGAAAGATCGCGTACAATCGCGGTGCGGCTGGCAACTGCTTCAAAACATCCTTTTTTGCCGCACCCGCAAATGGGTCCATTATCCATAATGTGGATATGACCAATTTCACCGGCAATAAATGAGGCACCGCGATAAATTTTTCCGTTCAGTATAAGCCCGCCTCCAATACCTGTACCTACAAAAACCACCAGTACATTGGAAAGCCCTTTCGCTTCGCCAAATCCGTGAATACCAAGTGCTGCAAGATTAACATCATTCTCCACTAGCACCGGAATATTAGTGTACTTTTGCATTTCATCTTTAAGATTATAGTGTTTCAAACCTAAGTTTGGCGCGAGCCCTATGATTCCCGTGCGCGGATCAACTGAACCCGGGGCACCAATACAAACAGCTTTAATCGAAGACTCGGGAATAGATGTCTGCATTATCAGTTCATTGATACTTTGAGTAATGAGGAGGGGAAGATTTTTTTTTGTATCAGTAGTCATTGTAGCTTTTTTCACTCTGGCAACAATTCCCTCACTTGAATTTATTATAGCCGAAAGAATTTTGGTTCCTCCGAAATCAATGCTGATTACATAGTCTTGTTTCACCGATACTCCGTTTATTAATGGTTAATTGTAAATTTTTAATGGTTAATTGTAAATTGACAATTAACCACTAACCTATGACGACTAATTTGTTTGTAAAAACTGCTATATTTACAATGTGTAATTTAACAATTAATAATTTACCATTAACAACTAAACCATTAGTAAAAATACAATTCTTAAGCCCTTAAAAAAGTTCGGACAGAACTTTTTAAATGATAAATCCATTGTCCTGCAAATAGTTGAAGAAATTAACCCGTCTGAATCTGATATTATTGTTGAAATTGGTCCCGGACACGGCGTTATGACTGAATATCTGCTGAAAGCAAACAAGGGGCTTACTGCAATTGAGATTGACCGGAGACTTGCAGCCGAACTGCGTGAAAATTTTCCTGCATTGAATTTACTCGAAGGAGATGTTTTGGACTTTGATCTAACGGAATTTGCAGAGACCAACGGTTCACCCGTTAGATTAGTTGGCAATATCCCTTATAATATTTCCTCTCAGATATTATTCTTGGCACTTGAGCATAGGCGGGTAGTGAAAGATGTTGTTATTATGGTACAGCTCGAGGTAGCGCAAAGAATTGTTGCCAATCACGGAAATAAGACTTACGGAATTCTTTCTGTTTTATTGCAAAGCGTTGCCGATGTAAAAATTTGCTTTGTTGTTCCCTCTAACGTGTTTTTCCCGAAACCAAATGTCGAAAGCTGTATATTAAAAATTACATTCAGGCACGAGGAAGAAAATTTTAATTTCGTGTTATTTAAGAAAGTGGTAAAAGCGGCATTTTTGCACAGGCGAAAAACTCTCAAAAATTCTCTTCAAAATGGCTTGGGGTTCAAGGAAAATCCTTCAGATTGCCCAATTGATTTGACAAAGAGGGCTGAGCAGCTTTCCATCAATGATTTTATTATTCTCGCGAATTATTTTGAAAAGGTTAATAAACGGAAAAATCCGGATGATTAAGAGATTTATTGAAAGATTGAAGCCTTTAGAAACGGCAACAATCTTTTTTTATTTTTTAATGACAGTTACCAATATTATTTTTGCCGGACGGATTGAGCAATGGCTGTTTTTAGTACCAATAAACATACTAATAATCGGAACAGTATATCTAATTGGTGTTTATGATACGAAAAAAAATTCAAGATTGTCTATGTTCTTTCGGTTTCTTTACCCGATTGGGCTAATATTCTTTACATTTAAAGAAATTTATTGGATGTTGAAACCAATCCGTCCCTATGATTATGATTGGCTGTTGATTGCTATTGACAATATGATATTTGGAGCCAATCCAACACGGGTTTTAATTAAAATTGCAAATCCCGTGTTGACAGAAATATTACAGATCGCATATAACTCCTTTTATATATTGCCGATTACCTTGGTCTTATCGCTGATTTTACAAAAGAGATTCAAAGAAGCAAACTATGCTTCTTTCTCTGTTGTCTATGGTTTTTATCTGTCCTATATAGCATACTTCGCGTTGCCGGCGGTAGGTCCCAGATTTACTTTACACGACTTTAGTTTGATTAACTCTGAGCTGCCCGGACTTTGGGCAACTAATTTTTTGAGGGAAATGGTAAACACGGGTGAATCAATCCCGTCAGGAACTCTAAACCCGATAGCTGTTGTGCAGCGCGATGTGTTTCCAAGCGGTCATACAATGATGACATTAATCGTGTTTTATCTTGCTGTAAAATTTAAGGATAAAACACGCTTTGTGATAATTCCGCTTGGTATGCTCCTCATCTTTGGAACTGTTTATTTACGATATCATTACGCGGTTGATCTTTTGGGCGGATTATTCTCTATGATATTCTCGATACTTACAGGTAATAAGTTATATAAATATTTAAATTCAATTCATAATAATAAATTTTGAAATTATGTTTCACAATTAACCATTGAGTAAAAAAACTTGGATAAGAAAAAAGAAGTTAAGCGGATTTTTGACTCTATAGCAGGGAGATATGATTTTCTCAATCACTTCCTAAGTGTTGGTGTGGATTATTATTGGCGAAAGAAAGCCTTTGATTTGACAAATCTTTCTGAAAACACGGTTCTTCTTGACATAGCCTGCGGCACGGGTGATTTGGCAAACGAAGCTTACCGAAGAGGTATCAGGAACATATTTGGTGCTGATTATTCAATTAATATGCTTAAATTATTTTCCAAGAAATTTATTTGGAGTAATAATAAAAAAGTACAGTGCATTGCTGAAGAATTGCCATACAATTCCGATGTTTTTACTAATATTTCTGTTGCCTTTGGTGTGAGAAATTTTCATAATATTTCTAAAGCATTTAAAGAATTTAGGCGTGTATTAAAAGAAAACGGAGAGGTAACAATACTGGAGTTTTGCTTACCCAAAAATATTGTAATCCGAAGTCTATATTTATTCTACTTCAAAAAAGTGCTGCCGTTTGTCGGCAATCTTATTTCCGGTGATTCTTCTGCTTATACCTATTTACCGGAATCCGTGGAGGACTTCGATAAAAAAGTGAATTTAGTGAAAGAATTAAAAGAAGCAGGATTTGCTGAGGTGCATAGGACATACTTTACATTTGGCTTAGTGCAGGTTGTTGTGGGAATTAAGTAATTCGTGTTAGAATATCATATAACCTGCCCCTATAATTCCGATTGTGATGTTATGCGAAAAAAATATTTTGCTGCCCTCTTGACAAACTGTATTTCAATCTGTATATTTAATAATCAAATAAATTTTATATCAAGAGTTTTTCATTTTTGAAAAACAGCAACCGAGTTCCAAGACTACGGTGCTAATGATGATATGCAGATAATTAACATCTGAAATTGCTTGGCAATAACCACACAAGTCAGATGCAAAGTTGATTTGTGTGGTTTTTTTTATATTCGTGGAAGTTGCACCATATTGCTCCACGTTAAATATTGCTAAAAAGGTAATCCCGTTCGGGTTACGTTTTTAGCGAGACCCGAACGGGTTTTTATTTTTAAAGAAATTTACTTGTGTTACTATTAAACAATATATAAAGGAAAACTGTTATGAGTGCTGAAAATAATTATCGATTTGAAACGCTGCAATTGCACGGCGGGCAGGTACCCGATCCTGTCACGAATGCACGCGCGGTTCCTATCTACCAGACTACATCGTATGTATTTAACGATGCTCAACACGCCGCGAATTTATTTGGTTTGAAAGAGTTTGGGAATATATATACGCGGATTATGAACCCGACAACCGATGTGTTCGAGAAACGTGTTGCTTTGCTTGAGGGCGGAGTGGCGGCTTTGGCTGTTGCTTCAGGGCAGGCTGCCCAGTTTATTGCATTGAATAATATTCTGCAAGCAGGTGATAATTTCATTACAACGTCTTTTCTCTACGGTGGAACTTATAATCAATTTAAGGTTGCATTTAAACGTATTGGCATCGAGACAAGGTTTGCTGATGGTGATAAACCGGAAAAATTTGAAAAACTGATTGATGATAAAACAAAAGCTCTCTATCTTGAAACAATAGGGAACCCCGGATTGAACATTCCGGATTTTGAAAAGTTTGTCGCGCTGGCACAAAAATATGATTTGCCGTTAATCGTTGATAATACTTTTGGATGTGCCGGATATATCGGGGCACCGCTAAAATTAGGGGCGAATGTGGTGGTTGAATCAGCTACAAAATGGATTGGCGGTCACGGAACAAGTCTTGGCGGAGTTATAGTTGACGGCGGTAATTATAATTGGGGTAATGGAAAATATCCTCAATTTACCGAGCCTTCTGAAGGTTATCACGGGCTTAACTTCTGGGAAGTATTTGGCAGCGGCGGTCCCTTTGGCAATATTGCATTTATTATTCGTGCCCGCGTGGAAGGCTTGCGCGATTTTGGCCCTGCACTCAGCCCGTTTAATTCTTTCTTGTTATTGCAGGGTTTAGAAACATTATCGCTGCGCGTGCAGCGGCAAGTTGATAATGCTCTTTTGCTCGCGCAATGGCTCGAGAATCATCCGGCGGTTGAGAAGGTTACATACCCCGGGCTGGCTTCAAGTTCATATAAACACTTGGCGGAGAAGTATCTTACTAACGGATACGGTGCTGTCCTTAATTTTGATATCAAAGGCAGCATAGATGCGGCAAAGACTTTTATAGAAAGTTTGTCGATGGTTAGTCATCTTGCAAACGTGGGTGACGGGAAAACACTTGCAATAAACCCTGCATCAACAACACATCAACAACTGACCGCGGATGAGCAGACCTCTGCGGGGGTTAGTCCAGCGCAGATTCGAGTATCTGTCGGATATGAACATATAGAAGACATAAAAGCAGATTTTGAAAAAGCATTTTCAGCTGTAAAAGGATAATAATATGGTCTGGACTTTGATTTTTTGGTTAAAGTGAATATTAAAGTTCAGACAATTTATCTAAAGTATAATCAATAGTGAGTATGAAGAAGCAGATTATTCCAACCAGTACTAAGTTTCGAACGAATGTTCGAACAGAGGTTTTTCGATGTCCCGAGCCATTCCACACGGAAAGTGGTGCTGTGCTGCCGGAAATAGACATAACATATACTGTTCACGGCAATCTCAAAAAAGCTAATAAAAAAGTTATTTGGGTTGTCCACGCTCTAACGGCAAATTCAGATCCGATTGAATGGTGGGATGGCTTGGTGGGCGCGCAAAGGTTGTTTGACCCGAAGGAATACACGATTATCTGCGCTAACAATCTTGGTTCCTGTTATGGAACAACGGGACCGCTTTCAATAAATCCGCGAACAGGGGAGGCTTACGCGGATTCTTTTCCCCTTATTACCATTCGCGATATGGCACGGGCAATGGAATTGCTGCGTAACCATCTTGGAATTTCAAAAATACACGTGTTGATTGGCGGATCGATGGGCGGACAGATTGCTCTCGAATGGGCAATTGAACAACCGTCCATTTTTGATAATTTAGTTCCGATTGCAACTAATGCAAGGCATTCTGCCTGGGGTATAGCTTTCAATGAGGCACAGCGGCTTGCTTTAGAGGTCGGGGCTGCCGGACTTGCTGCTGCCCGCGCGATTGCATTGCTTTCTTATCGCGGGTATGATGCCTACAACTTGAAGCAGACTGATGATGATAATAAAATTGATTCATTCAAAGCGTCATCATATCAGAGATATCAAGGCGAAAAGTTGGTAAAAAGATTCAATAAAGACTCTTATTATACATTAAGTAAAGCAATGGACTCGCATCACGTGGGAAGGGGAAGAGTATCTATTAAGGATGCGCTTTCAAAAATAGAAGCTAGTACATTGGTAGTAGGAATTAGTTCCGATATGTTGTTTCCGATAATAGAGCAGCAGCAAATAGTGGAGTGTATAAACGGCGCGAATTTAGCTGTTATTGATTCAAATTACGGACACGATGGTTTTTTGCTTGAGTATGAACAATTGGAAAAATTGTTAAGAAAATTTTTGGGCAAATTTACCTAACGAGTCTTTATTTTTCCGTAATCGGAATTGTTACATTAAAAGTTGTTCCGGAATTTTCAACAGAACTGACTTCAATCTTTCCATTTTGCATTGCCAATATTCTTTGCACGATAGACAAACCCAATCCGCTTCCGGGAATATTATTGGTGTTTGTTCCTCTATGAAATGGTTCAAAGAGAAATGGAATATCCCCGGGCGGAATACCAATTCCTGAATCCTGAACCGTTATTTGTAATCTATTATTGACTTGATCTATCTTTAGGCTAATCTCTCCGCCATTTGGGGTATATTTAAACGCGTTTATCAATAAATTAGAAATAATTGAGCGTGTCAGGCTTTCATCAAGATAAAATGTTGATTCTTTGGGTTTGAAGATAAAAATAAATTTATGTTCCGGCAGCTTATAAAGATTTGTATCTTCAATTAATGTTTCACATAAGTCTTTAAGATTTAATAACTTAGTTGCCAATTTTATTTTCCCTGAATCAGCACGGTTAATTGTAAGCACCCCGTTCAATAGATTAGTCAAGTTAGTAATTGATTTATTGATTCGGCCAAAGTGTTCCTGCAATCGCTCTTCAGGCCACTTGCTCCAATAACGCTGAAGTAATCCGGTCGAGAGTTGAATTGAAGCAAGGGGTGTTCTGAACTCGTGGGAAGCTGTCGAAATAAATCTGGCTTGCAATTCGTTAAGTTCTCTCTCGTTTTTCAAGGCTTCCTGCAAAAATAGTCTTGTTTCTGACTCTTTTCGTTTTTCTTCATTAAGCATTTTATTGGCGGTTACTAATTCTGCAGTTCGTGTTTTAACTGTTTCTTCCAGATTATCTCTGTATTCATTAAGCAAATGTTCTTTCAGAACTTTTTCCGTTATGTCTTCTTTGATTCCGATGAAGTTGGTAACTTCATTTCTCTCATTACGCATCGGTGTGATAATCGCGCTCTCCCAATAGAGCGCATCGTCTTTTCGTTTATTTTGGAATACTCCATACCAGTTTTCCCCGCGCAGTATTGTTTCCCACATAGATTTATATTCCTCATTTTTTGTCAATCCCGATTTTAAGATTCTATGATTTTTCCCGTACAATTCTTCTATTGTATAGCCGGATGTATAACAAGCATTCGGGTTAGCGTATATAATATCTCCTTTCAGGTCTGTTATCACGATTGAAACAGGAGTTTGTTCCACTATTTTCGAGAGTTGCTGGATTTTCTCCCGTGATTTCTTTTGTTCGGTGACATCCTCGATTAACGAAGCAAATTTTCCGGTTTCAGGAGAGTATGCCAATATTTTATAATGTTTGTCGTTTGTACTGCTGTAACTTTCAAATCTTGTTGGTATGCCTGTTAATGCAACTTTTCCGTATTGCCAAATTAAATAATCTTCTGTTTCAGGAAGAATTTCTTTAACTCGTTTTCCCGCTATTTTGGAATTGTAGAATCCTGTCATTTCTTCATATTTTGGGTTAACCGCGATGAAACGGTAATCAACCGGCTGCTTGTCTTTATCAAATATTATTTCGTGCAGAGCAAAGCCATCCTGCATTTGCATAAATATATCGCGGTATCGTTTTTCACTTTGCTCAAGTGCAGCCTGTGATAACTTGATTTTTGAGATATCCATTAGAAACCCGGAAATTGCAGTCAGCATCCCGTTTGAATTAAATTCGCCAATAGCACTTTCCAAAACATAAATAGGTTCTCCCTTTGTATTTTGCATAATAACTTCCTGTGCATCAATTTTTTCTCCTGCAATTAATTGATTCAGGAAGTTATTTCTGTCGGAAGTTGTATAATATAGATTTTCCAAAGGAGTAGAGAGAGCCTCTTCTTTTGCAGCAAACCCGAATAATTGTAAGAATGCAGTATTACAATCTGTCAATTTCCCGGATGGAGTACTCCTAAAATCAGCCGATATATCCAAGTCGAAAAACCGGCGGTATCGTTCTTCGCTTTTCCGTAATTCCTCCTGAAGCAGCAATCGGCTTAGAAATTCACTAACCAATGAAGCAAAAGCTTCCAATATCTTCTTTGTGGGAGCAGAAAATTCAGCAATTGTTCTTGAACCGAAATTTAGCACGCATACGACTTTACCGTTTCTAACTATCGGAAAAGATGCATAAGTCTTTAATCCTTCTTGTTCATAGCCTTCTCTGCGAATTCCTTCAATTTTGCTTAAATCCATATAATATTTATTCATCTTCATAACAAGATCAATATTTATGTCTATCCTGCCAAAATTATCTTTAAATTTTTGGCTTGCCCCAAATGATTGTTTCAGTACAAAAGTATTTGCTTCTTCAGCCAAATAAATACTGCCGATATCTATTCCGGGCAAGAAAGAAGCTTTCTCCAAAACGATTTTTGTAGCATCCTCAAAAGTTGCTATGGATATTAGCGATTCTGCCAATTCTTTCTGAATGAGCAATGCTTTTTCAGTTTCTTTTATTTCGCTTAAATCATTAATAAAACCTATCATTCGTGCCGGTTTGCCGTCAGATGAAAACGTGATTACTTTTCCCCTGTTTAAAACCCAATGCAGCTGTCCATCAGCTGCAAGGATGTGGTGTTCATTGCTAAAGATTGATTGACTGGAATTTAACAACTCTTTGATTTGTGCCCGAAGTCCTTCCATTTCAAGATTGGGCACTCTTTCTACAACTTTGTTAAATGTATATTGACTTTCTACCTCTTCAAGTCCTAAAAATCTTTTCAATCGCTCTGAAATAAACATTTCATTTGTTTCTAAATTCCAGTCCCAAACACCATCACCAACACTTTCCAGAACAAACTTCCACCTGTTTTCGCTTTCACTTAATTTTCGTTCTGATGCTCGCAGCTCGGTTATATCTTTTATTAAAACTAAAGCACATTGTTTTCCATTGATTACTAAAGACTTGGACGATGTAATAAAGTCAAGAGGAGTTCCATCCTTTGATAGCATCTGCAGTTCATCAGTATGTGAATCTTCGGGTTTTGCCATCCTTGATAACCAATTATCCCTGTCTTTTTTATCTTTCCAAATTCCAAATTCAATAGTTGTCCGTCCTATTATTTTATCTTTTGGAACAGCGGCGAATTTTTCAAAAGTTTTATTTATATCGATAATTTCACCGGTTTGCAAATTAGTAAGAACTGTTGCATCCGGCAAAAAGTCAAATAGAGCTTTGTACTTATCTTTAGCTTCTTTTAATTCTTTCTGTGCCTGCACTTTCGCGGTAACATCCCATACTAATGCGCGTATCGCGGGTTTCCCTTTATAACTAAAGGTCATACCGATAACTTCCACATCGATTACTTTTCCGTCAAATCTGATAAATTTCTCTCCTGCTTTGGGAACTATCGATTTTGATTTGGATTGCACTTCTTTTATTCTGTCTTGTATAATTTTCAGAGAATCGGGATGAATTCTATCAAGAATAGAAGTTCCAATAATCTGCTCCTCCCGTTCCGCGGCAAATAATTCTATAGCTGCTTCATTTACATAAACAAATTTTCCGTCCTGATGAACATAAGTCGGCTGGGATGCGAACTCTGTAAGCAGCCGGTATTGTTCCTCGCTATTTTCAAGTTCAATTTGGGATTTCTTTTTATCAGCAATTTCATTTGCAATGTCTGCTATCGCTACGAGAATATTTTGATCTTGTTCAGAATATGGAATCTGTTTATTGCCAAGTCCTATGCATCCTCTTGAAATGCCTTCTTTGCAGATACAATATACCAATTCACGTGTCACCGGGCGGGCGAACTCGGGATACATATAATTGAATTGAGCCGATGCGGATTCATTGTTAATAACTTTAGAGTCATTAGTTGCTGAATACAAAGAATTATTTAATGCTGTTATCTTCGAATCGGGTTGACTATCTATGGCATTCCTAAATTTGGAAGAAAAAAGTATTTCAATCACAATATCCGGATTGTTGGAAAATTTGTAGTAAAAACCCATTTGGCTGCCCGTGAGATGTTCTATTTCATCTAAGGCTTGAGTCCAAATTTCATCAATTGAATGGCTGATAGAATATTCGGTCAGCCTTATTTTGGCTTCAATCAAACACTCTTTTATATTTGACTCTGATGCAGCACGCTCTTTAAGCAGGATAAGTTCTTCGTTCTGTAATTCCAGCTCAATTTGATGTATCTGCAGCTCGTGTATTAGTCTAATTTTTTCTGTTTCAGTAAGGCGGGAAGCATCTATTACCGCTTTCTTTTCTATAATTTCTTTTGCTTTTTTCCGCAAACTTGAGTTTTCGGAATTTTTCTTAGGTTTTTTCATTAAAATTTTTCTTTTACTGCTTAAATCAGTTATTCATACGAACCCATAACAAGTTAGATTAAATCAACTGTGTTATTCCGAGAACTCTGAAAGAGTTCAATTTGAATAACCGTGAGCGAGTGCAGCGAAAGCGGTGCGATGCTCACGGTAAAACGCGCAGAGCCCGCTCTCTCGTCTCCGTAGGAGGCCAACTTACTACTCACTATCCCCCAAAAAAGTTACTGATTCCACCGGATTTTGGTTGTCGCCTTGCAGAGAACAGGCTCTTGTTCGTTTCCGTGAGCTTCGTACCGCTTCGCGGCTCCGAAACTCACGGTTATTCAAATTTTACTCCTTTGGAGTATCATCGCGAGCATTCCATTTACTGATCGCTGATTGTATCGGCATAGTATTCAACTTGTTGTTGGTTTGGTATTCAGATAATTATTTTCCAAATATTTCATTATGAAATTTACATCGTTTTCAAATAATTACATACTGCAATCCGCGCGGGCAACAATTTTTTGGTGCAAAACAAAGCATTCTGCAACAAAAATCTACTTACTGCAACTTGACATTTTAATAATTCTGTTTTAATTCTTATTGTTGTTAATCAAAATGAAAGAAAAATATGAAATCTATTTTATTAGTTGAAGATGAGCCGGATGTTCGCGCTACAATCCAAGAACTGTTAGAGGCAGAAAACTACCGCGTTTTTTCCGCGAAAGACGGGAAAGAAGGCTACGATTTAGCACTAAGAGAAATCCCCGATATGATATTAAGCGATATTAAAATGCCCATTATTAACGGGATTCAAATGTATGAAATGCTTCAAAAACACGATTCATTCAAGCACACGCCATTTATCTTCCTTTCGGCTAAGGTGGATTTGGCAGATATCCGGCAGGGTATGGCAGTAGGTGCTGATGATTATATCACCAAACCTTTTACTATTGAGGATTTACTTGATGCTGTTAAGCTGCGCTTCAAGAAAAAAGAGAATATAATTAAAGATTTTGAAGAACTCCGAGAGAGTTTAGTTAAACGTATTCCTCACGAACTTCGGACACCGCTTATCAGCATACTAGGATTTTCTGAAATTCTATCAGAGAATATTGATTCATTCTCGAAAGATGATATAATCAAAATGGTGGAGCAGATTAACAAAACAGGGAAACAGCTTCATACCATTATCGAGAAATATATTTTCTTTGCCAAGCTGCTTTCGCTTGAAAACGAAAAGCATTTAGGGAAAATCTCACAATACAGTTTCCTAGTCGAACAATTTAACCTAAAGTATGATTTAGCCTCTATTCTGGGTAAATCTGATCGTATTGACAGCATTCAAGTTGAAATGGAAACTTGTACCATTGCAATGGATGAAGCCAATTTTAATGCAATTATTCGGGAGTTGTTGGAAAATGCAGTCAAATTTTCTGAAGCCGGTACTCCAATTCGTATAGGAGGGTTAATTTCTGAAGGTAAATATGAAGTTACGGTTGAAGATAGGGGAACCGGTATGGCTCCGGAATCAGTGGAGCAAATAAAATCATTTTGCCAGTTTGAGCCTGACCGTTATTTGTATAGCGGCGTTGGTTTGGGGCTGGCAATAGTTAAAAAAATTATGGAGCTTTCAAATTCTACAATGGAAATCAAAAGCAAAAAAGGGGAGGGAACAATAGTAAAGATTATTATTCCTTTGGCTTAGGACTCGTTTAGAAATAACATTAACACTTTCTCACGCGAAGACCGCGAAGGTTAGATTTAGAAGTTGTAAATGTTATTTCTTTACAAGGACTTAGACATAGCAAATCGTTCGATAAGTTAAATGGAAATGGGATTGATTTTTATCGTGTTCCGTGTTGTGGAATTCCTATTTATAACCCTGATATTTTTTTTGACTTCTTACAAGATTTGTACTTTAAATTTATTTGAT
>CAIYTF010000094.1 GCA_903929035.1 uncultured Ignavibacteriales bacterium | reverse complement strand
GCAGATGAAAAGTTTATGTACTACCTTATGGATATAGAAAAAGCCAACCGCGACCGGATTTCTGACTTCGCGAATGCCCGCGATGAAGGAAGGCGCGAAGGAAAACTCGAAGGGAAGCTCGAAGGAAAGCTCGAAGGAAAGCTCGAAGGAAAACTCGAAGGAAAACTCGAAGGAAAACTCGAAGGAAAACTCGAAGGGAAGCTGGAAGGAAAGTTAGAAGGAAGGCTGGAAGGAAAGCTTGAAGGAGAACTTGAAGCCAAGCTTGGAATCGCGGCTCAAATGATAGCGAAAAACTTACCTGTATCCTTAATAATGGAAGTGACCGGACTAAGCCAAGAAGACATAAACAAAATAAACTAAAGTTGTCTTGAACTATGATTCCAAGATATTGGCTGCCAAAATAGCAAATAGCAGCTATCTTTAGGCATTTAATTGCTGATTCCGGCTGAAAATATATGATTTATAAGCCATTTAATATTAACTGCTTATAGCAAGTTTGATGGATTTCTTTGATTAAAATGATTACTATGAAAAAAAGCAAAATAACGAATAATCACGCGACTCAAGATTCTAATCATTCTAATCAAAATAATCACACGAATCAAAGTTCAGACAATGGTTGGGAAATTAAAAGGTTAGGAGAGGTTTGTGATAAAGCTTCTTCAAATGTTTCGCAAAATCAACTTGCTAATGAAAATGGTGATTATCCAATTTACGGAGCAAGCGGGATTATAAAGAATGTAAGTTTTTATCATCAAAATAAAGAATATGTTTCAATTATTAAGGATGGAGCAGGAATAGGCAGAATCGCTCTCTTACCGGCATATTCATCAGTGATTGGAACTCTGCAATACTTGATACCAAAAGCTTGTATAGACATATGCTATTTTTTCTATTTTCTTAGCAGTGTAGATTTTTTGAAATACAAAAACGGCAGTACTATTCCTCATATATATTTTAAGGATTATTCTGTTGAACCTATCTTTGTCCCTCCCCTCCCCGAACAACAACGCATCGTATCCATTTTAGACAAAGTCTTTGCCGCCATAGCCAAGGCAAAAGCCAATTCCGAACAAAACCTCAAAAACGCCAAACAACTCTTCGAAAGCTACCTCCAAAGCGTGTTTGAAAATAAGGGAGAGAATTGGGAAGAAATGGAGATAGGGGAAGTTCTAAAAAAAACTGAGAATGTTGATCCAACAAAATATCCAAATAATGAATTTACATATCTTGATGTTTCAAGTGTAAATAAAGATACCAAAGAAATTGAAAATGTAACATTGATGATGGGTAAAGATGCTCCGAGTCGGGCAAGAAAACTCATTAAAACTAACGATGTAATTTTTGCAACGGTCAGACCAACTCATAGCAGAGTGGCTTTAATAACAGAAGAATATGATGAACAAGTTTGCAGTACTGGGTATATTGTTTTAAGAACTAAAGAATTTATAAACTGTAATTTAGTTTTTTATTTTCTTCTAACATTTTGGTTCAATAAGCAAATGGAAAAACTACAAAAGGGAGCAAGTTATCCTGCTGTTACGGATAGTGAAGTAAAAGGTATAATAATTACTTTCCCCAAATCTTTAACCGAACAAAAATCCATCGTCCAAAAACTTGATGCCCTATCCGCCGAAACAAAAAAATTAGAAGCAATATATCAAAAGAAAATTGCAGATTTGGAAGAACTGAAAAAAAGCGTTCTACAAAAAGCGTTTTCGGGTCAATTGTAATTTGAAAACCATTAACAATTAGTAAAAAATGAACGAATCCGAGACCAGAGCTGAACTAATCGACCCAAAACTAAAAGCCCGCGGCTGGGGCGTTGTTGAAGGATCGAAAATCCTTAGAGAATATATTATCGCGCCGGGGAAAATACAACAGGGCGGAAGCCGCGATAAAATTCTTATAGCTGATTACGTGCTGGTATATAAGGGTATAAAACTCGCCGTGGTAGAAGCAAAAAGTGATGAACTTGAAGCCGGCGAGGGAGTCGCGCAGGCTAAGTTATACGCGGAGAGGTTGAATTTAGAAACAACATACTCATCCAACGGCAGAGAAATTTACAGCATCTGTCTGAAAACGGGTGTTGAAGGTCCCGTTGCCGATTACCTTACTCCTGATGAAATGTGGAATAAAACATTCGCGGTGCAGAACGATTGGCGCGAAAAGTTTGCCTCCGTTCCGTTTGAAGATAAAAGCGGCACTTGGCAGGTAAGATATTATCAGGAAATCGCGATAAACAACACCTTGGAAGCCGTTGCCAATAACCAAGACCGAATTTTATTAACTTTAGCCACCGGCACCGGGAAAACCGATATCGCGTTTCAAATTGTATGGAAGCTTTTTCATACTCGATGGAATCTAAAGCGGGATGGTTCGCGCCGCCCAAGGATATTGTTTTTGGCAGATCGAAACATTTTAGCCGATCAGGCATTTAATAAATTCTCCGCGTTTAATGAAACCGCTTTGTCCAGAATCAATCCAAAGGAGATTGCAAAAAAGGGCAGCGTACCCACGAATGCAAGTGTTTTCTTTACTATTTTCCAAACCTTTATGAGCGGAAAGGATGAAGAAGGGAAACCCGCTCCCTATTTTGGCGATTATCCTGCCGATTATTTTGACTTCATTATTGTTGACGAATGTCACAGGGGCGGCGCAAATGACGAAGGGAGCTGGAGAGGAATTTTAGAGTATTTTTCGCTCGCGGTGCAGCTGGGCTTAACAGCCACACCAAAACGAAAAGACAACGTGGATACCTATAAATATTTTGGCAGTCCTGTGTATATATATTCGCTGAAAGAAGGAATCAACGATGGCTTCTTAACCCCGTTTAAAGTAAAACGAATCAAAACTACTATTGACGATTATATATACACGAATGACGATGAGGTAATCGATGGTTTAGTCGAAGAAGGGAAAATTTACTACGAAACGGATTTCAATAGAATAATAGAAATAAAAGCGCGTGAAATGAAACGCGTCCGAATTTATATGGATGAAGCAAATCAGAATGATAAAGCGATTGTTTTCTGTGCCTCGCAAGAACACGCCGCGGTTGTCCGCGATTTAATAAACCAAGTAAAAGTAAATAGCGCGATAAACTATTGTGTCCGTGTCACCGCTAATGAAGGTGAAATTGGCGAGCAGTTTCTCCGTGAATTTCAGGACAACGAACATACAATCCCAACCATCTTAACAACTTCCCGCAAGCTATCCACGGGGGTTGATGCAAGGAATATCCGAAATATTGTCTTGATGCGCCCTGTAAAAACAATGATCGAGTTTAAACAAATTATCGGGAGAGGCACCAGATTATTCGAAGGCAAAGAATACTTTACCATTTACGATTTTGTGGATGCCTATCATCACTTTGCAGACCCTGAATGGGATGGAGAACCGATTGCTGATGAACCGTGCGGTAAATGCGGACAAAATCCCTGCACCTGTGAAATAGAACTTTGTCCAGCCTGTGGAAAAAACCCGTGCGTTTGCGAAGCAGGAAAACCGCCACTATGCCCTATATGCGGCAAATCGCCCTGCGGGTGCAAGAATAATAAAAAAGTAAAATTAAAAATCAAATTGAGCGATCATAAGGAACGGGAAATACAGTATATGATTTCCTCTTCATTTTGGAGTGCTGACGGCAAACCGATTTCAGCGGAAGAATTTTTGCAAAATATATTTGGCGCGCTACCTGACTTTTTCAAAAGCGAGGAAGAACTCCGCGCCCTCTGGAGCAGTCCGCTCACGAGAAAAACATTACTTGAAAAATTATCCGCCGCGGGATTAGGGAAATCGGAATTATCCACGCTGCAAACACTTATCAACGCGGAAAAAAGCGACATCTTCGATGTGCTTGAATATGTGTTCAACAGCGACATCAAGCCAATCACCCGCGAAGCAAGAGTAGCCGCGGCGGAAGCGGCTATATTCGCGCTCCTAAACGAAAAGCAAAAAGATTTCATTGAATTTGTACTAAGCAAGTACATTGAAACCGGAGTAGAAGAACTCAACGAAGAAAAACTTCCAATCCTCCTAATAAACAAATACCGCTCCTTAGAAGATGCCAAAGAAATCTTGGGAGAAGCCGCCAACATCCGCACCCTCTTCATAGACTTCCAAAAGCACTTATACAACAAAGGTGTCGCGTGAAGATAAGGTTGTTGTAATGTAACTGGGGTACTCGCTAACTGATGTAACTTTTTGACTTTTTTTTGGAACCGCTACACCCAATCAAATCATATTTCGGTCAATTCAACTGTTATTCATATCTTAGCAGTGTAATTTAATAACAAATTCTACTCAAATGATTGACTTTCAAGATTTAGACATACTTCTCCGAAAACAAGATAATTATGTGCTTACCACCCACGTTAATCCTGATGCAGATGCAATAGGGTCTGTTCTCACTTTGCAGCGAATATTGAGAATATATAACAAAAATGCGCGGATTATCTTATGCAGCGAAATGCCCGGCTATCTTCGGTTTTTGGATACTGAAAATATAATCGAGTTCTACCAGCCTGATAAACATAATGATGTAATTATTAACGCTGATACATTCGTCTGCCTCGATTTTAACCGCGTTGATAGAATGGTCAGTATGGCTCCCCTTTTTCCAAAACTTAAAGGGTTAAAAATATGTATCGATCATCATCAGTACCCTGAAGAAGTATTTGACTATCTTTTTTATGACACCGATTTTTGCGCGACAGGGCACATTCTCTATGAATTTATTGAACAAACAAATTTCGCACCGATGACTCTATCGCTTGCAGAACCGCTTTACGCGGCAATTATGACCGACACCGGCTCATTCCGGTTTGAACGGACAACATCGCGCGTACACCGAATTGCCGCCGAGCTGCTTGATGCAGGAGTTATCCCTGTAAAAATTCACGGCGAGATATTTGACCAAAATTCTTCCGCCAAAATGCTATTACTCGGCGATGCACTAAAAAGCATTGAATACTTTGGCAGGAATGACGAACTTGGCGTGATGACAATAACACGGGAAAACTTCCGGATTTACGATTCACGAGAAGACGAAACAGAACAATTCATCAACCTTATGATGAGCGCGGCAAAGATACAAATGGGTATGAATTTTATTGAACTCCCGCGAGGCTTCAAGGTAAGCCTGCGTTCAAAAAATATATTACCTGTCCACCATTTTGCCGCGCGATTTGGCGGCGGCGGTCATCGCAATGCCGCCGGTATAAGAATAAGCGATAAGTCACTTGCTGAGATGAAAGATATAATTATTTCCGACGCGATTGAATTTTTAAAGGAACAAAATAATGAATAACAAATTTGAATTAAAAATAACTCAATCTAAGTTTACCGTGCAAAAATCTAAAACACAGGCACTGCTCGTGTTTATCCGCGCTGAAGATGATGAATCAGATTTATGCAAGTTATTAAATATTGACTTTGGAATACAAGTAACTGCTGCCGCTATAAAAAAAATCAAGGCAAACACAACAGATATATTCAGGGCAGGCACCGGAAGGGTTGAATACTGTTATATCCGGCGCGTTGTAGTTGAAGACGATTTTTCGGAAGATTATTTCCGGAATTTTTTCGCGGCGTTTGTCAATCAAGCTGCAGATGCCAAAATTGATTCACTGCATATTTTGCTGCCTGCATATTCCGCGTTTAAGGATTTCTTTGCTTCATATAATTATTTGGTGCAGTCTTGTGTTGAAGGAATGCACTACGCGAACTATACTTTTTCAAAATACAAGCAGTCAACCGAAAAACAACATTCATTGGCAATTACTCTTCATTCAGGAGAAACCGCGGGCATTTCGAAGGCTATTTCAGCAGCTGCAGCGGTAATGAAAGCCGTTGCTTATACACGCGATTTACAAAACGAACCCGGAAATGTTTTATATCCGCGGTCACTCGCGGAAAGCATTACAAAACAATTCCGCGCTTCTAAGGTTAAAGTAACCACTTTAAACGAGAAACAATTGCTGCAAAAAAAGATGGGCGGCATACTCGCTGTTGGCGGAGGCAGCGCGCATCCTCCGCGGTTAATCGTGCTGGAATATGCACCAATAAATGCTAAGAAACATATTGCCATCGTGGGTAAAGGTATAACATTTGACAGCGGCGGTATTTCCATCAAGCCGGCAGGCGATATGTGGGAAATGAAGGGCGATATGTCCGGCGCGGCAGTAGTGGCAGGTGTTATGATTGCTGCTTCTGAATTGAATTTACCTATAAAAATAACAGGGATAATACCGGCAGCAGAGAATCTTCCTTCAGGCACTTCATTTCGCCCGGGAGACATTGTAACAACATCTTCAGGTAAAACCATTGAAATTGATAACACAGATGCGGAAGGCAGGGTCATTCTTGCGGATGCTCTTCATTTCGCGTCACAAAAAAAACCTGATGAAATTATTGATTTGGCAACGCTTACAGGCGCGTGCGTTGTAGCACTGGGTGAATTTGTAGCGGGACTATTTACAAAAAATGACAGAATGGCAGAAGAATTATTGCTATCCGGCAAACGCACGGGTGAACTCGCGTGGAGGCTTCCGCTGTTTGATAGATTTAACCAGCTCAACAAGAGTGATGTAGCGGATGTAAAAAATACCGGCGGCAGATGGGGCGGTGCTATTAGTGCCGCGAAGTTCCTTGAAAACTGGGTTGATAAAACAATTCCCTGGACTCACTTAGATATTGCCGGTCCATCAATGCCCAACAAATTCAGCACGTATTCCCAGCCGTATATGACAGGCTTTGGCGTGCGGCTGCTGTTGGACTACCTCCAATAGTAATTTTTTATTAACTAATTTTTCTAACCATAATTGAGATAAAACTATGATATCATTTAAATATTTTGCAGAACCTGAACTTTTGACTGAATTATCCAAGGATACAGAATGCAGTCTTTGCGGCGAAACCACGGTATGCTTTCCCGCTGAAGCACAGGATGAGCAGGGGAGCATCGAAGCAATATGCCCAGATTGCCTTGCATCAGGAAAACTTATGAACAGGGATATCACCACTGTTGATGGTGATATGAATGAACTTGAAAGACAACTATCAGTGCTTCATCCTGAGATGAGTAAAACTGAGATTGTAATGCTCGCCGATGAAAAAAAAGAAGAACTGGAAAAAACAACGCCTCCTTTAATAACTTTCGAGGATTGGCTTTGGCCCTGCATTGACGGTGACTATTGCAGGTTCATCGGGTACGGTTCACGTGCTTTCTATGATAAACACGCGGACAAAGGCGGAAAAAATTTGTTTATTAACTCGCTTTATAACAAAGCTATTAGCAAGGCCGAAGCAGAGTATTTATGGGATGAGGTTTTATCAGAAGAAGAAATAAAAGACTATGAAGACAGTACCATAGAAGATACTGTATTTTATGTTTTCCGCGGACTGCACTCAAATACTTTTGTAACCATCATTGACAGTGATGACGAAGAAAGTGAATACTGTTGCAAATATTAGTAAAAACCGGAAGTAGTCAGAGGGCCGTGATTGCCGACAATGCAGATAATATCTATCACGATCGTCTAATCAAGCGAGTTCTATTAAAAAACATTAATCAATTTTTAACAATAAGGTATATTCTTTCAAATAAGTATATTTTGTATTGTTATTTTTTTTCAATAATTTAATTTTGTAATCTAATTAATTTATTGACCTCAAATACTAGGAGTGTTTATGTCGTGTTTATTGGTTGTATTGGTTGCTGATTTTGGCTGTGCAAGTGTTACCACGGGCGTTAACTGCCCTGAAAATAAATGCATAGAATGCCGAAAAAGCAATAGCAATAGCCGAAACAAGCATAAAAAGTGATGCTATGAATACAGTAATAAAACAAGGTGCCCAATGATAAAGTATTTTTCTTTTGTTTGCCTCCTTTTTGTCTTGGTGCTTACACCGCGATCCTCTGCTCAGTCATCAGGATTAGACGAATGGAAAGTCGGCTTACAGCTATTGCAGTTTATCCCCGGAAACGAATTTCATTTTATGATTCCCGTTGACAAAATTCATAATAACTATGGATTAAAATATTCCTATGCTGTTAGAGCATTGGGACGCAGACCAATTGCCGAAAAACTTCAAGGTGAAGTTAGCTTGGGATTTGGCAGATATACCGGTCTCGATCTTGTAGGCAAGTACTACATAACAAATATTTTCCCGCTTGATGCTCGAGTTATTTATTCGCCATTCGATTATGGCACTTGGTCCCCCAATGTATTTGTCGGATTAGGCTTGCTTAAATACGATTGTAAAATTACCACGAAACTTGTTTCACCTGAAAAGCCCGTTGCCACATCCGGATTGACAGGAATGATTCCGTTTGGTGTCGGGGCGCAAATCAAGCTTGGCTATGATATTTCTTTAGATGTAAATTTAGAATTTACTTATTCGTTAACAGATAACTTAAACTACTATAAAAATGGTTCTCCAACAGCAGCAGATATGTATTATGGATTATCGGTTGGCGCGGCAGTACCGGTTAGTATGTTTGAGAAATTATTTGCCGGTGGTCCAAAAAAGCCCGAGGTTGACTCGGATGGTGATAGAATCCCTGATGCCGATGAAGAATTAAAATATCATACTGATCCATTGAAAGTTGATACTGATGGCGATGGCTTGTCTGACGGGGACGAAGTATTGAGATACCACACTGATCCATTGATAGTTGATACTGATGGCGATGGCTTGTCTGATGGGGATGAGGTATTGAGATATCATACCGATCCACTGAAAGTTGATACTGATGGCGACAGTTTATCCGATACAGAAGAAATCTTGAAATATCATACTGATCCGCTGAAAGCTGATACTGATAGCGATGGTCTATCTGACAGTGCTGAACTTTTGAAATATCATACTGATCCGCTGAAAGCTGATACTGATGGTGACGGATTACCTGATGGCGAAGAAGTATTGAGAATTCATACCGATCCGCTGAAAGTTGATACTGATGGTGACGGTTTATCGGATGGTGAAGAAGTATCAAAATATCATACTGATCCACTTAACCCCGATACCGATAAAGGCGGAGTGAATGACGGTGTTGAAGTTCAGCGCGGAACCAATCCTCTAGACAAGAGTGACGATGGCGGTAAGGCAGCAGTAGTTGAACAGAAATCCGAACAAAAAGTTGGTGAAAGTATAATCCTTGTTGGTGTTGAATTCAAAAGCAACAGCAGCGAAATATTGCCTACATCCGCGGAGATATTAAGTAAAGCCTACAACACTCTGAAACTTAATCCTAAACTTGAGTTGGAAATACAAGGACACACTGACAATGTTGGAAATCCGGAAAAGAACCAAAAACTTTCTGAAGCTCGCGCTAAATCAGTGAAAGATTATCTTGTTCAAAAAGGCATTTCTGCCGACCGTTTGACAACAAAGGGATTTGGACAGACAAAGCCGATTGGCTCCAACACGACCAAAGAAGGCAAACAGAAAAATAGAAGAATTGAGTTCCTGAGAACAAAGTAATTATAATTAATCTATATATACAAAACCCCGTTGGCGGCAGTCAACGGGGTTTTTTTATATTAATCTCACACCAAACCGACAACAAGTTGAATAGTATGCCAATACAAAGTAAATGGTATGCTTGAGGCGATAGTGAGTGGTAAGTTCGCCTCCTGCGGAGACAAGAGAGTGGGCTATGCTCGTTTTACCGTGAGCATCGCGTTGCTTCTCGCGGCACTTGCTCACGGTTATTCAAATTGAACTCTTTCAGAGTACTCGGAATAACACGGTTGATTTAATCTAACTTGTTATCGGTTTGGTATAAGTTTTATTTTCTTCCGAAATCAGCCGGAATTTCACCCCAAAATTTTGTTTCCCACTTAACAATTTTATTTTTAAATGAATTATTGAGGAGCCAATTCTGCGCGCGTGCGATTAATTCGAAAATAGGTTTATTCACCGCGATTGGCTTTAGTTTTGTCCTGCACTCTTTATGTCTAACCCAAATAATAGCGTTCATTGAATCGGTATAAATTATTGGTGCAATATTTTGTTGTTGACTCAAAGCCAGCGCGTGAACAATTGCAAGAAACTCACCAATGTTGTTTGTTCCCATCTGAAAGGGTCCCATCTGGAATATCTGCTTTCCGGTTGCAAGATTGACCCCTCGATATTCCATCGCGCCTGGGTTACCCGAACAGGCGGCATCAACACACCATCCATCGCCCGTCGGCTTAGGAGGTTTTTCATTCAGTCCGCGCTCCACGCGAAAACTCATATTCGACTGATTTCTATAAGCAGCCTCAGCTTCAGTATAAGTTAGAAAAGATTTATATCTTGCTCCGGGAAAAGAATCAATTTGATTTTTACAATTAATCCACGTGGTATAAATTCCAGGTTCACGCCCTGCCCACACGACATAATATTTTGCTTTTTTTTGTTCTGTCATTGTTAAAGATAAATAGTAAAATAAATACAACCGGTTACAAAGTTAGCTGAAAAACTTGGAATTGGAACAAAGAATGATATGCTTGAATAATATATTTTGTAGGGGCGACCCAGCCGGTCGCCCTTACGTGTCCCAAAAAGAGAGATATGTTATCAAACAGACAACAAGTTAGATGAAATCAACCGTGGTATTCCGAAAACCTTGAAAGAGTTCAATTTGAATAACCGTGAGCAAGTGCCGCGAGCAGCAACGCGATGCTCACGGTTATTCTTTACTCCTTTGGAGTATCGTTGCAAGCATTCCATTTACTTTGTATCGGTATACTATTCAACTTGTTATCGGTTTTGGTATCACCATCATTCCTTTGAACAAAGGAATCGAGGAATAGCCTATAATATCGCTTTAATATACTCCAAGCGTAAGGCTCTATCGGCAGCACCGGGAGACCATTTTTTGTTGCTGAGGATATCGCGAAAGTCGAGACCAATAGTCAATCCTTCAGAAGGTGACCAGCGAATACCGAAGTTCATATATCCTCTCCCATCTCCATAATATTTTGTTGCATTATCATTTAATGCAAAGTCATATTCCGCTATAACAGAAGTTTTCGTGCCAATGGTTTTCTCCGCGCCTATTCTAAAATCAACAAAGTTATCACCATCAGTTTTTTCAAACGAGTAGTTGCCGGTCGCGTGCAGCGTTAAGAATCCCATAAGAGCAAAATTTTTGCTGCCGCTGACAAACACTCCGGGTGATTTGATGGCGTATCTACTCGTTGTTGCTGAATCAAAGTAACGCCCTTTGCCCTGCGTGTCGAATCCGAATGCTATAGCCGGTGAAGTAATAGATTCCTGAGAAACTTTATAGCGCAGATTTACAGCGGGATACTTATACCAGAGCGGTGAACCGGTGCCGATAATGTTATCACCGCCATAGGAAATACCAAAACTTATGTTTTCGAAAACGCCGACTTCCATTCGTCCTATCAATAATCCCTGAGGCAGAACATCAGTTGTAACGGCAACCATTCCTTTGTTTAATACACCCGCCGTCGGCATATCAACGAGATATCGATATTCAATTTTGGCATCTTCACCGGCAGTTGACTGTGCATAACCGGTGCCTGTTATCATACAAAAAGCAATGCTAAACATAAAGCGCATTATTCGTTTCATTATATCCTGCAAAATATTATAAATTACGGATAGTAATATAATGGAATGAATGAAATATCGAAATGATATGAGTTACCGGATATTATAAAGACTCATTCAGAAATAACATTTTCACTTTCTCACGCGAAAACGCGCAAAGGTTAGATTTAGAAGTTGTAAAGGTTATTTGTGGGCAAAGACTAAGTCCCTCCCATAGCGATATGAGAGGGACTTTTTATTATTATTTTAGCAGTGATAACTTTTTTATTGCCCTAAACGAGTTGCATTTTAATTCGTATATGTAAACACCGCTTGCCATCCCCGCCGCGTTGAATTGCACCGAATAATAGCCGATTTCCTTATTTTCATTAACCAAGGTGGTCACTTCTCTTCCAAGCGCATCATATAATTTCAGCGTAACCGTACCCGCTGCCGGTATTTGATAACGTATTATCGTTGTCGGATTAAAAGGATTCGGATAATTCTGCGAAAGCGCGTACTGTTTTGGAGGGTCATCGATTTGAATATGAAGCGAGTTGACGGATTCATCGCGGACAGTTATATTCGAGCCACTTTTGAGTTTTGAATTGACAAGCTTTCCGGAAATATTATCCTTAATTGCCAGATTCAACTTTTCAACTTGCACGGTTAGGGGATAGACTGCTCCCTGAATAAGAATATCCTGTCCGCTTTGTTGGTTAATATTTTCAACTACGCGGCTGCTTCGGAACCGCAAATCAAATATACCTGCTGGCGGCACAGGCGGCAGGTCGAACGCGGTCAAATCGATGTCGCCCTTTTTCAAGTACAACGTCTTCACGTTACCCGCGGCATCCGATATTATTACCTTGCCCCAGTCATCTTGAATTTGCGCGGCGGCAACCGCTATCGAATTCGTCTTAGCCGGCGAAGCGGACAAGTTCAACACGCCATTTTGCGTAGCACGCACCCAGTAACCTTTACCGGTTTTAAGAGTATCGGCAGCCAAGTAACCGCTCTGAAAGCCATAGAAAAACGAATTTACAATCCCCGCGGGAGTTGTCGTCATAGAGGCAGTCGAGATGTTCTTGATATATGGACCGATGATATTCCATCCCGCGGTAACAGGTATAGTGGTCGCGGCAACAGAATCTCCGTAAATGGTGAACGACTGCGCGTTTGCGAATCGTAGCCAGTAACCGAGTCCCGTCCGCAAAGTGTCGGTGACTATATAACCGTTCGCGTACCTGTATGCGGATGAAGATGCACTCGGGAATAGATTCGTGGACCTCATATTCGCGGCTTTCACAGGAATGGAGAACAAATTCCAATCGGCAGGAATATCTATCACGCAGCCAATCACGCTGGTAATTGAAAACCGCGCGGAATCTGCGATGCTCCATTTATTATCCGAGTTCCTAACACGGGTAAAAAGTTTATGGCTTCCTAAACCAAGTTTCGAAATGTCCGCGACAAAATCGCTTATAATCGTTGTATCCGGATTGACTGACACATTGCGCCCGAAGCCTATTCCCGGATCGGTGTCAAAAAAGTATTCAATCGCGATGACTTTTCCGGCGATCCCGCCAACCGCTTTTTGCTTATAGAACGGACGGTAAAACGGGGTACTCCATTTCCCATCGGCATTCTTGACGCGAACATACAAGTTATGAAAACCGAGGCTCGCGTTGGTCAGGTCAACCGTAAAGTTATTTGACAGGACGGAATCGGATGTGACCGGTATTTCGGTACCCGAATTTAATCCCGGATCGGCATCCAAGAAATATTCCGCTTTCACTATGTTGCTCATCGAGGCATCTGTAGCGATTTTGCTCTTATAGAACGGACGGTAAAACGGGGTACTCCATTTCCCATCGGCATTCTTGACGCGAACATACAAGTTATGAAAACCGAGACTCGCGTTGGTCAGGTCAACCGTAAAGTTATTTGACAGAACGGAATCCGAAGTAACCGGTATGTTGGTGCCGGAATTTAGCCCCGGATCGGCATCCAAGAAATATTCCGCTTTCACTATGTTGCTCATCGAGGCATCTGTAGCGATTTTGCTCTTATAGAACGGACGGTAAAACGGGGTACTCCAATTTCCATAGGCATTCTTGACGCGAACGTATAAGTTATGAAATCCGAAACTTACGCTATTTAGATCGACAATAAAGTTATTAGACAGAAGGGAATCCGAAGTGATGGAAATGTCCGTACCCGCATTTATACCCGGATCGGAATCAAGGAAATATTCCGCTTTAACTATATTACCTGTCGCCGCATCCGCGATGATTTTGCTCTTATAGAATGCCCTGTAAAATGGAATGCTCCACTTTGAACTATCGTCTTTTGCCCTCACGTACAAATTATGAAAGCCATCCGCGAGAGATGCTATATCAACATTGATCGTGGCGGTCACAATCAAATCCGATGTAAACAAAATTGAATTGCCTCTTCCCAATCCCGGGTCTGAGTCGAAAAAGTACTCCATATAATTCACTTTCTGCGCGTGCAGCACAGATGTGAACAATAAAACGGTTACGAAAATTATGTTTTTCATTTTTTAACCGTTTTACTTAGCTATTTTCACGGGCGAAGCCGTGTTATTGGATCCTTTTTTAACCGTAGGCTGATTCAACGTGGCACCTGCTTTTACCCGCACGGTTAAAGCCTGCGGAGTGACATTTACTATTTCCAAAGAATAAATTCTTGGAAACGCAGATATACCGGAAAGAAAATATGGAGAACTGCCGCCATAAATACCAATATCTATTCCATTTTGTCCCGCGCTGATGGCAGGGGAACCGTATTGCAATTTATAATAACCATCGGGAGACCCGTTCATAACTATAACAGTTGACATCTCCACGCCATTCAAATTTGAGTTACCTGAAGGTAAATTATCTCTATTGCTAATATTGTTATAATACTCGTTGGTGGATGTTGGCAAAACTATATCTGTAGCACTAATAAAAATATTATTCGAGAATACCGAATTATATGTTGTAACAGCTGTTGTATTATAAGTTGTATTATAACTATAACTATTAAAAGAGGTTGTTATGACATTATTTGAGAAGATTATTCCTGTTGATGTGTTATTCATACTAATAAACAATCCATAATAACCACTGTTATATCCACCATAAGACATAAGATTATTTTGAACTAAAATGTTAGTGCAATTAGCTCCAATACTAAGGCAATAGTTATTAATTCCATAAATGGCTCCAACGGAAACATAATTGCCTTTTATTACAATGTTAGAAACTGATGCGGCGATAGAAATCTGACAGAGAATATAATTCCTGAATAAACTAAAATTGCTCGTATTTAAACTACAGGCGGATACTATCTGGCAGCCACTCACTTGAGCCCCCGTAGCTCCCGAGCTAATGGAAATGGAACCAAGTGTCGCGGTATATTGGGCAGTTAAGCCAGGGAAATTTTCTTTCAAGAAATATCCAGGACCAATGATTACCACATTTTTTGCGATAGTGACACCTGATGGAGCGTAATCGGTTGGCGAACCGGCAAGCAATATGGTATCGCCCGCGCTCGCGGCGTTAATGGCATTCGGTAACGAGGTGAAATCTTTAACTGTCGCCCCTGTTCTGTTATCGACATACCAAGATTTGGCATTCGCGGTGAACGAACCTAAAAGAAAAATCGTTACGAAAAAAAGAATCGACTTTTGCATAATGAACCTTTCGGAAATTATTTAAATGAAATGTATTAGAGGATGTTTATGAACTATGTGAAAGACATAGTTTTCGAAAGAGGAGAAGAAAAATAAAAATTATTTTGCTCCAAGGTAAACAAAAACTCGATAAAATTAGGTTTAAAGATAAAAACAATATATTTCTGACGTTGTTTTACAGATATTTTAATTCAATACAAAGTTACATATTAAATATGGTAAGTTTTTCTTATATATGCAATAATTTTATTATTTTCGCGTGAATATACAAAATAACTAATAATTATACCGATACTCCAAAGACTTTAAATATTTACTGCTAATAAAGGGAGTGGCAAGCAAAGTTTTTCTGATCGATGTAAATTATTTATATCAAACAATGGCATCAGTTGCGGTAGGAATGTTTTTCTTCCAACCCGAGAAATTCCAATGATAGCGGGTTTTTGAGTATGTCTTCCGGTTTTTGAATAGTGTGTCCCTCGTTTGCCAATTTCATTACCCCCTCTTTATCGCGGCTCAAAGCAAGGCGTTCATACAGGCTGGAATGATATTGGCGTTTGAGCTGTCTTTCTGACCAATTTTGCTGCTTTGCCTCAATTTCGAAGAAACCGCGCTCTGACGGATTATCAATTCGCATTAAAATCATATAATGCGACCAACTTAAAGTAAACGTAACTACTCAGCCTGTTCTTGAATTTGTCCCAAAGGGACTAAATTTGAATAACCGTGAGTGCTAACTCACGGAAAAGTAAGCCCAGACAATAACGTCCCCGAAAGGGGGCGAACTAACTACGCGATGTGAATTTGCCTCCTTCGGGGACATAGATGCTTTTTATCATTCTCCCGTGAGTTGTCACTCACGGTTATTCAAATTTAGTCCCTTTGGGACATAATATCAGTACCGTATATTTTCTTGATTTCAGGAGGCT
>CAIYTF010000093.1 GCA_903929035.1 uncultured Ignavibacteriales bacterium | reverse complement strand
TTCTAATTATTATCACGCGAAGACGCTAAGGTCGCGAAGAAAGCACGAGCTTTATTAACTTCATTTATCTTAGCGTGCTTTGCGCCTTCGCGTGAATATTTTCTAATTATTATCACGCGAAGACGCTAAGGTCGCGAAGAAAGCACGAGCTTTATTAACTTCATTTATCTTAGCGTGCTTTGCGCCTTCGCGTGAATATTTTCTAATTATTATCACGCGAAGAAGCCAAGACCGCGAAGAAAGCACGAGCTATTTCTGCATCCTTTTTACCCGGATATGCTTCAATGGATGATGAAACATCTATCGCGAACGGCTTAATATTTTCTATTGCTTCCACAACATTTTCGGATGATATTCCGCCTGATAGAAAACACCTTGAACGAAATTCTTCCGGTATGTTTATCCACGAAAAAGTTTTTCCGGTTCCGCCGTAAGCGGATCGCGAGAATGTATCGAATAGCGGAACTACATTCAGATAGCTGTCAACAATACTAAAATCAAAGTTGTCGCTAACCCGAAATGCTTTCAATACCGGTGCTGTTATTGTCCGTGCATAATCAGGTGTTTCATCGCCGTGCAGCTGCGCGAATGCCAATCCTAATGCTGTCGCGATTTCGTTTACAATGCCGCCGCTTTCATTTACGAACACACCCACGCTCTGGATTCCCGCCGGTAATTTACGGATAATTTCCATCGCCTTTTCAGGAGAGACATACCGCTTACTGCCTCGATAAAAAATAAAGCCAAGCAAATCGGCACCTTCATCGCAGCACAAAAGGGCATCATCCAAATTAGTAATTCCGCAAATCTTAATTTTCACAATTTACCATTAATAATCGAGCCATCCCATAAATTCCGCGAGCGCGGCATCTATATTTTCCTGCCGCATAAAATGTTCTCCAACAAGCACTGCATCACAGCCTGCATCAATAACCCTATGAACGGCATCTCTGCCCGCGATTCCGCTTTCCGAAACTAACAAAATATCAGGCGGCAATTCTTTCCGCGCTGTTAATGTAGTTTCAATGTTTGTCTCGAACGTCCTGAGATTTCTATTATTTACCCCGATCAAACGATTCAGCGAGAAATCGATTTTATTTAATTGGTCTATTGAATGAAGTTCAAGCAAAACTTCCAATCCAAGACGATGCGCACATTTTGTCAATGAGGCAATCTTCTCTGTCGTCATAGCTTCCGAGATAAGCAATATTGCATCTGCACCGGCAGCGCGTGCTTCAAGTATCTGGCAGTCATCAATAATAAAATCTTTGCGTAATATCGGTTTTGTTTTAAACTCCGCTATATCGGTTAAAAAGGAAATATCCCCCTGAAAAAATTTCCGGTCTGTTAAAACAGAAATTGCGCTTGCCCCGCCAGCAAAATAACTTCTTGCAATATCGATATGATTAAAATTTTCCCGCAGCAAACCCTTTGATGGACTTGCTTTTTTGACCTCTGCTATCAGCACGGGACAGGCGGAATTTTGTATTTCATTTATCAGACTTAGAGTCGGTTTATTGTAGAATGGCGAATTGCTGAAATCGCTTTCCGTGTAGCGTCCTCTTAACATTGCAACTTCGGATTGCTTTTCCGCGAGAATCTTTTTCAAAAAACTCATTGAATTATTTCTCCAAATTTTTTCAGTAATTGAAACTTCTGCAATGCCTTCCCGCTTACTAAAGAATCTTCGGCAGCCGCGAGACACTCTTTCAAATTGGTTGATAGCCCCGCGCAATATAGTCCAAGAGCAGAATTTGCAAGCACAACATCACGTTTCGCACCGGTCGATTTATTCTCCAGAATAGAAATCAAAAGCCGCGCGTTGTATTCGGGTGTATCGCCTTTTAATTCTGATATTGCAACTTTTGCATAACCAAAAGAATCATTGGTCAATTGAAAATTCAGCAGTTCTGCTCCGGCACGGTATTCATATACCTGTGTTGGTTCATCTAAGGTAATTTCATCGCGCTTATCTCCGGTGCAAATAAAACACACGTGTTCCATATCAAGATAACGCGCGGCTTCAGCGAGCAGCTTTGCCGACTTATTATTATACACGCCAATCAACTGCCGTTTTGTTCCTGCAGGATTCGTCAGGGGTCCAAGCAGATTAAAAGCTGTTTTCATTCCTAATTCTTCGCGTACAACAGCCGCGTATTTCATAGCAGGGTGATATCGCGGGGCGAACAAAAAGCCGATACCGATTTCATCTAATGCCTGTTTTGTCGCCTCTGGCGATAGATTTATATTTACTCCCATTTCAGTAAGCACATCAGCACTTCCCGACCGGCTGGAAATTGATTTATTACCGTGCTTTGCAACTGCAACTCCGGCACCCGCGACAACAAACGCGGCGGCTGTAGAAATGTTAAATGTACCGCTGTCATCTCCGCCTGTGCCGCAAACATCAATAACATTTTTTGCTGTTACTTCAACTTTAATACTCTTCTCGCGCATCGCTTTAGCGAAACCGGCAATCTCCGCGGCGCATTCGCCCTTTGCTTTTAACGCGATAAGTATCCCTGCTAAACGTGCATTGTTTACCTCACCGCTCATAATATTGTGCATCACCCGGTACGCTTCATCAAACGTGAGGTCTTCCCGGCTAAGAACTTTTTCGATATAACTTCTCATTTAGTTTAGTATCCAATTTTTAATAAGTTGTTCACCGGAAGTAGTTAAAAAGGATTCCGGGTGAAACTGTATTCCATCAATCGGATATTTTTTATGTCTGACACCCATAATAATTCCATCTTCTGTCAGCGCGCTGATTTCCAATTCATTTGGCAAAGATTCTTTTTCAATAATTAAAGAATGATACCGGGTAGCAAGGAAGTTTTGCTTTAAGCCTGCAAATATTGTTTTATTGTCGTGTTGTATTTCCGATGTCTTACCGTGCATAAGCATTGGCGCGTGAATTACTTTACCGCCAAACATAATCCCGATTGCCTGATGCCCGAGGCACACGCCAAGTATAGGTATTGTCTGTCCGAATTTTTCCAATGCTGTCAAGGTCATTTTTGCATCTTCGGGTCTGCCTGGTCCCGGCGAGAGTAATATTTTATCGGGTGACATTACTCCAATTTCATCAGCTGAAACTTCATCGTTCCGTTTGACAATTATATCATCCGTGAATTTTCCGATTAACTGCACCAAGTTATAGGTGAAAGAATCATAATTATCAATAACTAATATTTTCATCAATTACCTCCGCGTGTTCAAGCGCGTTCCGTAGAACTGCCGACTTATTTTTAATTTCTTTTGATTCGAGTTTTGGCTGGCTATCCGCGACAATGCCCGCGCCTGCCTGCCAGTGAATTACATTATTTTTCGCGAATAATGTTCTGATTGCAATGCACACATCCAAGTTGCCGGAGAAATCGATATATCCGACCGCGCCTGCATAGACACCGCGTGATGATTTTTCATAATCTTTAATCAATTCCATCGCGCGTATTTTGGGGGCACCGGTTACTGTACCTGCAGGGAAGCAGGAAGTGAGAGCATCTATGCAATCTTTATTTTCTGATAGTTTTCCCTGCACTTTGGAAACAATGTGCATCACGTGCGAAAAGCGGTGAATCTTCATTTGTTCCGTGAGTTTCACCGTGCCGTATTCACACACCCGCCCCAAATCATTTCGTCCTAAATCAACAAGCATCACGTGTTCTGCAATTTCTTTCGGGTCGTTAAGGAGTGTCTGCTCCATCTCGGTATCTTCTGCCGGAGTTGAACCTCTGCGTCTTGTTCCGGCAATGGGCATAACTTCAACAAGGCCATCCTGCACCTTAACCAAGTTTTCCGGTGATGTGCCGATTATGGTCATACCGTTTTCAAATTCCAAAAAATACATATACGGCGATGGGTTGATTATACGGAGTGCCCTATACACGTTAAACAAATCGCCTCTATAATTCGCGGAAAAGCGTTTTGAAAGTACAATCTGAAAAATATCACCCTCTATAATATTATGCTTGCTTGCTTCAACAACCGAGTGAAATATTTCATCACTTATGCTTTCTTTAACATCGCGGTCGAAAGAAAAATCAGATTCAAATTGCAGAGGCTTCGCGAGTTCATCACGCAATGATTTAATTTTTTGCTTCGCGGCAGCAAACTGTTTTTCCGCGTCAGTATTAGCATCAACCAAAACATTGCTTATAATAATAAGCTGGTGTTTATAATGATCGAACGCGAGAACGGTATCATATACACCAAAGATAGAATCAGGGACATCCGAATTTTCGTTTGAATATTTCAACACTGGTTCAATGAGAGAAATATTTTCATAACCAAGATACCCGACTGTTCCGCCGGTAAAAACAGGAAGTTCCGGCAAGCGGGGATGCTTCAACGTGTGCAGTTCATCGCGCAGATACTTGAATATGTTTTTCTCAAATACTTTTTCTTCACTATTTGTTTTTATGGTTAGCTGCATCGCTGAATTGAAAATAATTTTGTACGGGTCAATCCCGATAAAAGAATATCTGCCAAGACTTTCCTTTCCCTCCACTGTTTCAAGCAGAAAACTTTGGTGTCCGCCTTTCCGCAGTTTCAGATACGCGATAACCGGCGTGAATAGGTCAGCCGTCATCCGCTCATAGACGGGAATAAAATTATACTCCTTTGTCATCAGTGCCTTGAATTGCTCAAATTGCATTACAGTTAGTTTCTTTCTTGTCCATCGGGACATAAAAAAAGCCCTTCCGCGTGAAGAAGGGCTTTAAATACTAAAATTATTATTTAAAATACGTTCACCGGGTAACCGAAATTGGGAAGAGCTGCCAATTTACCCGTGTGCGCCACATAGTGATAATGTTATTGTTAATTTCTGTTTTCATAATAAACAAATATATTTTAATAAGTTGAATAAATCAAGAGGGATGGGGGAAATTTGTGAATTTTTTCTTAATGTTTTTTTAGTTTATGTCTGAAAACAAAATCAGTTCCTTATATTCTATTATTTTTTGTTCCTATCCTGTAATGCCATTCAGCTCATATTCAATATTAAAGAGTAATTAATTCATTTTTCATTTATAAAAATAAAAGAATCACTTATATTTGAACTAATGTAAAAAAGAAAAGTTATTATGATTTTTAGATTTGGCGAATTATTTTGTGGCCCGGGAGGGATAGGTTTAGCATCAAAACTTGCTAAAGTTTATCACTCTAATGAAACCTTTGAAATAGAACATATATGGGCAACGGATTATGACAAAGATTCTTGTAATACTTATAGAAACAATATTTGTCCAAATAATCCAAAGTCTGTTTTGTGCAAAGATATCAGAGAATTAACTTTTAAGGCACTTGAGAATATTTCAGAAATTGATGCTCTTGCATTTGGTTTTCCTTGCAATGACTTTAGTGTTGTTGGTGAGCAAAAAGGAATTGATGGTGTCTATGGGCCTTTGTATTCTTTTGGTGTTCAAGCACTAATAAAATTCCAACCTAAGTGGTTCCTTGCTGAAAATGTAGGCGGATTACGTAACGCTAATGAGGGAAAAACTTTTACTACTATAATACAAGATTTATTTGATGCCGGATATTCGGTTTATCCCCACCTTTATAAATTTGATAATTATGGTGTTCCTCAAAAAAGGCAAAGAATAATTATTATCGGAATCAGAAAAGATTTAGATGTTGTTTTCAGAGTTCCTTCACCTGTACCATATAAAGATATCGACATAAGCGTTAAGAATGCTATAGAAAATCCACCTATTACATTGGCGGCCACAAATAATGAGTTAACAAATCAATCTGAGCAAGTAATAAAAAGACTTAGGTATATAAAACCCGGAGAGAATGCATTTACTGCTAATTTACCTGAAGAACTTAAATTAAATGTAAAGGGTGCAAAGATCAGCCAAATATATAAACGCCTCCAAGCAAATAAACCTTCTTATACAATTACCGGTAGTGGTGGCGGCGGAACGCATGTTTATCATTGGAAAGAAAATAGAGCACTGACCAATAGAGAAAGAGCACGACTACAAACTTTTCCTGATAACTTTGTATTTAGTGGTTCAAAAGAAAGCGTGAGGAAGCAAGTAGGTATGGCTGTTCCACCAATGGGAATTAAAATTATTTTTGAAGCTTTGTTGAAAAGTTTTGCAAAAGTTAAATATGATTCTATTGATTGTAATCTAACTCCTTTTATACATCATCAACATCAAGAAGTTTATAATGTTTCAGGGATTAAAGATGACTATACTATATTCGAGCAAAACAATAATGTTTATCAAAAATCTGCTTGTGGAATTCTATGATTACCAATGATCTTTTTAAACGTATTCTTATCGAGCCTATTCAAAGGGGTATTAATAAACTCTTAATTGTGTCTGGATACGCAACATCAGCTATGGCATTCCACCATTTAACAGAATTAAAAAGGCTTGGAAATACTAATGTTGAAATTAAATTGATTATTGGTATGTGCTCTTCAGAAGGCATTTCACTAAACAATCATAATGGTTTTAAGCAAATAATGAATGAATCTGAT
The DNA here is from genome assembly GCA_903929035.1 of uncultured Ignavibacteriales bacterium. GTDB lineage: Bacteria > Bacteroidota > Ignavibacteria > Ignavibacteriales > Ignavibacteriaceae > CAIYTF01. The sequence continues at coordinate 25,460 of CAIYTF010000093.1, read as the reverse complement.
GGTCGGTTTCAGTGTAGCTACAGAATTTCTAATCCACCTACTCATTCTAAAGTTTATGTTTGGTTAGCAAATGACAACCCTCGCATTAGTTTTCTTGGGTCACCAAATTATACCCAAACCGCTTTTAATGAAAAGCTACAAAAAGAAGCCTTAGCAATATGTGATAATAATGATGCCTTATCCTATTTTGAAAGTATGGTTGGTGATTCAATATACTGCAATCATCCGGAACCAGAAAGTATGGTTCAAATATTTAATGACAAAATTTTCCAAAGACAACCAAAGAACATTGCCATAGCTTCATCGGCAACAAAGAATTCCATTTTTCAACCTAATTTTGAGTCATTGGAGCAAATATCAGTTTCTTTATTAGACAAGTATGGAAATGTCCAACATCGTGGCGGCTTAAATTGGGGTCAACGTCCAAGTAGAAATCCAAACCAGGCATATATCCAACTTAGTCCAAAAGTATATAACAGTGATTTTTTTCCAATTAAAAAAATACATTTTACCGTTTTAACTGATGATAATAAAACTCTTATTTGTACACGTGCACAAAAAAACGTAACCGGTGCAACTATTGAAACGCCTCATAATAACAGCCTTCTTGGCGAATACTTCAGAAATCGTTTGGGCTTAGCCAACGGAGCATACATTACATATGAAGACTTAATACGCTACGGGAGAACAGATGTAACTTTTATAAAAATTGACGATGAAAATTATTATATGGACTTTTCTGTTCCGTAATGGATAATTTAACACCAGAACAAAGAAAAAAGAATATGCAAAATATTCGCTCAAAAGGTACAATTCCAGAAAAGATAATAATGAGAGAATTGAAAAAAAATCGAATTTATTTTGCAACTTATGTTAATAGCATTATTGGCAAACCTGATATAGTTTTTAGAAGGAAAAAGATCGCTGTTTTCATTGATTCTGATTTTTGGCATAAACATCCCAGACGATTTATTCTACCAAAAACCAATATGGAATATTGGATTGATAAGATAAACCGCAATCAAAAACGAGATAAATATGTTACTAAGGAATTAAAGAATAAGGGATGGCGTGTTATTAGAATTTGGGAGTATGATGTTAAGAAATCTCTTTCCAAATGCGTCAACAGAATCTTAAGAGAATACTTCAGAGTAATTGTCTTATGAAGGATGTAACTTAAACTCAATAGTATTAGTATTTAGGGTTTCCTGAAAAAGTCAAAAGTTTAATTCGCCGTTCCTAAATGGTACCCACCTTGCCTGCCATCTGTTGATCGGTGCAGACAAACCGGTGCAAAAGAATAGATTTGCTCAATAAAAATGCAGGGAAAGAACATCTTGATAGCTAAACGAGTATAGACTTCAAGGTTGATTTAGGTCACACCTATAAATTATCTAAATCCATTTGAACCGCGTTATTTTTATACTATATCGCTCTTTTGACTTTTTCAGGAAACCCTAATTAACAACTTCCTTTTAACAATTATTTATTCTTATCAAATACTAAAGATGCTGCACCAAGAATGCCGGCATCATTTTTCAATTTGGCGGGAATTACTTTAATTCTTGGGCTAATTGATCCTAAGACACGGCTTTTTGTAGATTTTTCAGCACTTTCATATAGTACAGAACCAAATCCCGCGACACCGCCGCCGACAATTATCGTGCTTATATCCAACAGATTGCAAGCCGAGGCAAGTACCATTCCTAATTTTTCTCCGCAGTCTATAATCACGGATTTTGCATATTGATCGCCCTGTTCGGCTGCTTTAGAAATGATTTGAGGTGTCAGATTGTCAAAATTATAATCCATTAATTCGTAAATTTTTGAAGAAGTATGAGCGGGAAGTTCCTTTTTAACAGCTGCTACGAGGTGCTTATTCCCGAGGTATGCTTCTATACAGCCTATCCCGCCGCAATTGCATTTAGGTCCGTTGAATTGATTAATAGACATATGACCAATCTCGCCTGCCGTGCTGAATTCACCGCGGAAGACCTTGCCTTTAAATATTATTCCTCCGCCTACACCTGTTCCGAGAGTCACGAGGATGAATGATTTATATTCTTTTCCCGCGCCAAAAATCAGCTCTCCAATTGCTGCCGCGTTAGCGTCATTCTCGATAAATGTTTCGATGCCTGATTTCTTCTCAATAATCTTCGCGAGAGGAACAACACCCCAATTAGGAAAGTTAGGGGGAGTATCTACCGTGCCTTTACTAGGATTGACTGTTCCGGGAGAACCAATACCAATCCCTGTTACTTTAACACCGGACTCGATTAAACCGGTCACTCCTTCAAGGATAGCGGCTGCCACAGGCTCGTGTCCGTTTTCAACATTTGTTTTTAATTTAAGCTTTTTTTCGATAACCCCTTCCGAGGATACCAAGCCGAACTTGATGAACGTGCCGCCAAGATCAACTCCGATTGCATACTTATCTGACTTAACCATATTTTCTGTTCGATTATTGATTGAATTGTTCGCTGATGATTTTTATTTCTTGAGGATACGAGATGTTGCCGATTGCCGTGCCTATTACAGGTTTGGCATAGAGTGCCGCGCTTGAACTATTTGTTCCGGCACGAATACCTGCAACTTTTAATACAAGATTTAGCAGGCTTTGATATCCTTTGTCCTGCACATTTTTTAATAAGTCTGTACTAACCGAAAGGGGAATAGTAACTTTCTCACCTGTCCCGGGAATGATAAAAGGAGAGCCGATATTACCCGTGATAACATCATTGCCGTCAATATTGAGCCGATACGGGAATGAATTTATACTCGCGCTTGTACTTGGGAAACCACCCTTCCCGTCATTTGGATTCACAGCCTCAACATTTAAGACTAATGAAACTTTTAAACTGCCTCTTGATATTGAAGAGCCTACCGCGGCTATATCAAACGCTGAAAAATCGGATAACCTTGACTTACCCGAAACGGAAATTCCCTCCACGTAAAGATTCTCAACATTCCCTAAGCGGAATTTTAAACGCGATAAATTCGCGAAAGTTTGAAATATTGCACAATTTGATATCAATAAAGATAAAAGTAGAACAATCGGTATGCCTAATTTTTTCATTTGAATGCAGCCTGGTTTCTGAAAAATTTGTTTTTCAAAAATACAAATTAGTTGGCAATTTCTTTACTAACTTTTTCTAAATATTTTCTGATATATGCTTCATAATCTTTCAAATACGCGTCCCGTGTTGAATTTATAAGCTGATCTCTCATTTTATCATTCTTATCAGTCTGTTTTTTAAGCTCAGCAGGCGATTTACCTATAAGATTTTTGCCGCTATTTGATTCACGCTCTTTTTCATAGTCACGTTCATTCATACTCAATTGCGCGTCTAACATCCGCGAGAGTATCCGCTCCTGCTTTTGCAAAATGTTGTCGTTAAGTTTAGATGTTTTCATATCGTTAATAACCTCTTCCATCTGCCCTGCAATTCGGTCGAGATTTCCGGCTAACCGTTTTGAGTTTCCTGCTGATTTAGCTTCGTTATTCAGTTCTTTCAATGATTTTTGAATAGCTTGCTGCTGCTGCTGAATTCGCTCCATCATCCCCATCTGCTCAGGGGAAAGCTCGCCGCTATTACCCTGCATCATTTTCTGCCCCATATTGTTCAAGCTCATCTGCTGCCCCGATAGTTTACCAAGCTGCTGCATTAATGACATCATACTTCCGCCTCCTTGCCCGCCTCCCTGCATCATACTCTCCGCGGATTCTTTCATAAGTTTCGCAGCCTCATTGATAGACTTCATAGATTCTGCCTGCTGTTCAGATGCAATGCCGCTGTTCCTATCCTGCAATGATTGAATAGCCTGCTGCATATTTTTCTGCGCGTCTCCAAGTTCCTTTCCCATCTCAGGAGATATTGCAAAAGTCTTTTGAGAAAGCTGGGAAAGCTGTTTTATAATGTTCTCTAAATCGGAACGCGCGTCTTCTTGTTTTCTGGCGTTCTGCCCAAAGCTAATATCCTTTTCACCCTGCGCGCTTTTTGATTTAAGTTCCTCCTGCCGTTCGGAAAGTTCGAGCATTTCATTAATCAGTTTCATCATATCCGCGAAAACTTTCATCTGTTGTTTTTGCATCATAGAGTTTTGCAGGCTTTTCATACTCTTGCTCATCTTGCTCATCTGCTTGCTGATTTGCTTTTGCTTTTGCATTGCCTCTTGCTTCATTCCCTCTTCAAGGCTTTTCTCGGCTTCCTCGGAAAGTTCTTCATTTTTTTGATCCTGAAATTCCTTTTGAACTTTCTTGGCTTCATCATTCGGCAAATCTTTAAATTCGTTCATTTTAGAAGAAAGTTCCTGCAGGTCTTTCTTAAACTCCTCCAATTGCTTCGTGAGGGCATCCTGCTGTTTCTTCAAATCGCTTGTCCCGATTTTATCGGGGCTTGATGATTTCTCATCTCCATTCTTAGATTTTTCTGTTTTTTCAGTCAAACTTTCTTGTTGTTTTTGAAGTGTTTCGGCGCGTTTTGTCAATTCGTCAAGTTTTTGTTCAATTTGAATTCGTTTTAACAAATTCATTGTTCTTTCCAGACTCTTTTGGAACATCTCTTCATTCATTTTAAGATTTTCCATATCCATTTGAGACTGCTTCCTATCCATCTTGGGAAGATTCTGCTGCAGCCGCTCAAGAGCTTTTTTCAATTCATCGCTGTTTAACTGACTAAGAAGTTTTTGCAGTTCGTTAAATTTCTCCATAGTCTCTTTTGAGAGCAAATTATTCTTCTGCATATCCTTTACAGTGTTTTTAAGCTGTTCCTGCGCTGAATTGACTTGTTCTTTCAAGTCTTCAAATTTCTTTGCCGCGTTCTGAATTCTCTCTTTTTCTTCCCACGTAAGAGACTTTTTGTCTTTCAATAAATCCTTCGAGATAGATTCTATCTCCTTTTTCAGTTCCTCGGCTTCCTTGAAAGCTTTTGTAACTTCTTTCTCGACTTTATTCTGCTCATCCTCAGAATTTCGGGCAATCTCATCAATACTTGGCTGCCTTACGGTTAATTCGGCTGTACGTGCTTTTTTTGGACCGTTAACGATGTCGTTATCAGCAACTTCAAGATAATAACTGACCGCGTCACCTGCCGCTAAACTTAAAGGAGCCAGATTCCATATATAATTAGAAATTTGTTCCGGTTTGGATTTATCAATAGGCAAAACAATGGAATGATAGGATGTTTCAGGTTTTTCAAAATCGGACTTGCTTAACCTGTAGAATAACTTTAAATCGGAAAACCCGTAATCATCTGAAATCTTTGAAATGATAATATTTCGCTGGTCACTCTCCAACAGAGTATTCCCCGTAGGTTGAAGTAACTCGATAACAGGCGAAGCATCGAAAAATAATTTAATTGAATAGGTCACCGGATTTTCGTTAGCGTTATTTGATTTATCCCGTATTACCAATTTATAAGTCATATCTTTTTTTGGTGAAAAATCACCTGACGCTTTCATTCCGTTTGTTTTGAGCGGAAGCCTAAGCGTGTCACCGAAAATCAAGTCCGCGCTTGAAAGTTCTGCTGAAGCAACAATGTTAATTCCAACATTACTTCCGGCTAAACAGCTAAATGAACCATTATCAATTTGCTCAATTGGCGGCAGCTTTGAATATGAAGGAGGCCAAACCCGCGCTTTTAGTTCTCTAATTACAGGACGATCGAATACAGAAACAGTATATTTAGAGCTAAGCACTTCTTCCGCGCCCCCGTAGTATTCAATATCAGAATGGAGAGCAGGAAACTTGAATGAATAATCACCTGTTGAATCTTTCTTCAGCTCCATTTTAACAAATTCACTTTCCTCCCGCGTTTTTGAATATAGAGTAACTTCTTTTGGACTTCCGCCAAAAACAATCACTTTCCCGCTCAAGTCATTCCCTTTGGTTAGGCTAATATTCCCCGGTAAAACATTAACAATAAATCTCGCGGGCGGTGTAAAATTACGCGAAAACAAAAATAAACGCCCGGCGGAAAGGCGCAGATTTGTTACAGATACAATAATTAAAAGCGATAAAACAGCAGCGGGAACTGCAAATTTCATTATTCTTTTAATCGGGCCGACAGGAACCCTTTTGCTGAATATTTCTCCCTTAACCAAATTAGCAGTCTGCAAAAATGCCAGCGTGGAAAAAACATCTTCTGTTCCATTAGAAATATCACTAAGTCCTTGTAAAGAATTAACCTTTACATCTTCTAAATCTAACCTTCGCGGGCTTCGCGTCTTCGCGTGAGAAAGTGTTAATGGTATTTCTGAACGAGTCCTAAACTGTAAAGCAATCGAATTAGCAAGTTTATCTTTTATCTCCGGAAAATATTTACCGATTTCAGCAGCTAACCGGATATAAGATTCCTCGGATAGTTTTTTAAAGGATTTGAACAGCGGGATAAGGCATAATAAAAAGGCACTGACACAGGTTAATAGAAGCCAGCTAAAAAAAAGAATAGCGCGGGTCAACTCTCCTGTTGCAAAAAATGCTTCAAAAACCGTGACGGCAAAAAAATAAGCCGAAGATAATATTATAAACTTTCCGGCACCTTCAATTGCCGCGGCTATATGTTTTTGCCTATAATAACCGCGAATATTAGCAAGTATGTTTTTTAAATCTTCGTTCATTGTTCCAAATTCAATAAAATTTTATAGCGAATATCCATAATACAAAACTAATACAATAACAAGATAAGCAGTAGGCAATATTTGACGAATGATTGTAAAGAAGTTATTATCAGTGGTAGGTGTCAATTCAAGCCTGTATTGATTCGATCCAATATCATTAAAATCTCTTTAACTTTTTATACAAAGATAATCCTTTCCTTAAAGAATCGCCAAAAATTAACCGCTTTTCAAACCGCGAAAAAATATTTTTAAAATATTTTGTAAACAGTTGCTTCCTATTTTTTTTTTTTTAGTTTTGGCAACCCAATTTTCTGTATGCTGTAAGTTAGCGTGATTTGCTGTTTGCTTGGAGTGTTACGGACATTTGGTTTTTTCGAAAATATCACGATATATTTATTAGCTGTCGGCATAGGGTTGTGGCTAAAAAAGATTGAGGTGATTTAAAATTAATCATTACATATTTACGAGGTTTCTATGAAAGTTGTTCTTTCCAAAAGTTTACTCCTTGTTTTTTGCGCGATGCTTTTTATGTCGTGCGGCAAAAAGCCCGGCTCGGTCATTAAGGATTTTTATGCCACTAACGACTGGAACGAGAAAATGAAGTGCGTATTTGATAATTCTGGGCTTTCCGATGCGTTGCTGAACGGGTACTACGGGAGTATAACGAATGTTGAGTAAATATGAACAGGAAATAGTTAATGACATTCGAACTTGGAAAAATGAAGAACCAAGTATAGTTTCGCAGACATTTGGTAAATTGCTTTCACCGGTCGCGCGTTTAGTGAATATGATTGTGCCCGATGCTGCTATTCAAGGAGCATTGGAAATATCTAACAATATAGGGGAATGGCTCGCTGATACTTCGGACATCAGGCGGGATGGTGGTGTTGAAATGATTTCAGAATTCAAAAACAAAGATATTGAGTTGTCAGATAGATTGGCAAATGACGTCCAAAATTGGGCTATTGCTATTGCCGCAGGCGAGGGTACTGTTGCTGGTTTTTTTGGTGTTTTCGGAATGGTAGCAGACTTTCCCACTCTGATTACTTTGGCACTCAGAACTATCCACAAAATTGGTCTATGCTATGGGTACGAGGCTTTTACAGAGGATGATAAAAATTTTGTTCTTGGAATCCTATCAGCCTCGGGTGCAAATTCAATGGAGGAAAAGTTAGCTGCATTGACACTTCTTCGTACAATTGAAGTAACCATTGCGAAAACAACGTGGAAAGAAATGGCAAAATTAGCGGCTGCAAGAGGCGGGCAACAAATGCTAAACAAGGAAGGTGTTATATTGGCTATTCGCAATTTAGCAAAACAGCTTGGTGTCAATCTAACTAAAAGAAAAGCTTCTCAAGTAATTCCTGTTATTGGTGCTTTTATTGGTGGAGGTATAAATGGCTGGTTCATAAATGATGTTGCTTGGGCAGCACGCCGGACATTTCAGGAGCGATGGTTAATTGATAATCAAAAAGTTCTTGAAATATGATCTATTTGTAACTACTCAGCCCCTTTAAAACAGTATAACTAATTGTATAATAATGAGTTACTAAATATTTGGAGAGTGTAAAGTATAGATAGATGGACACCGGAAAATTGCCAAAAGCATCTATTCTTGGTTTGATTTTCTGGCAAATATGCGTCTTAGAGAAACCCTATCTACCTATACTTTACACTCTCATTTTTTATAACTGTTTAGCTTATCTAAACTCCAAACGGTTTATATATTTAACAACTCTATGTTCCTAACTTTATTATTCTGTTGCTTTTACCGACTGCAATGCTATATATAAGTAAATAGTTTACCCGTTTGGAGTATAGCTTGATTACTGAACTGCAAGTACGATTTAACCCCGATGATACCCAAGACAACAATATTCTTGCCCAGCTGAGGGAATTGAGAAGAAATCCCGAAGACATAGAAAGAAGATTAGATGAAATTGATTTAGAAATCGCCAAGTTGCTCAAGTTTGAATGGGAGAAAGCAAAGAACGAAGCTTCCCCTTTTTATGTAAACAGACTTAACATTATCTTAAACCTCTTGAAAGTTATTCTTTTTGGAGTCGCTCTTATCATTTTGCCAAGCAGCTGGTTTAGTAGATTCCCCAATTCTTATGATGAATTCGTGAGGTGGATTTTTATAATATCAATTTTATTGCTTCTCTACTTCATTATATTGATTCTATTAAAAACAATTTACTTTTGTTTTACTGATACCAAGCGTGATTGTATAAGAAATTTATCAAGAGCCTGCGGAATCCCTGTTAGATAATAAATAACACATCCTATTTTAGACATTTTAAAGCCATCCGATTAATATCGGGTGGCTTTTCTTTTGGTAGTATCACTACAATATCAGTATATTTCTTTTGCGGTAGACACCGAAAATCGGTATTTTTCGCGAAAGATTTATCGATTTTCACCTTTCTGCATTGACCCTGCACTCGCGAGCTATAATTATTATTCGTACTTTTGTTCACAAATATTTATTGTTCACATAATTGTGAACAAACTAGTTTTATGAACAAGAATGAAAATATAATTTTAGAAAAATACTGCCGGCTTTTTACCGAAATAACGTGGTTTCCGGCTGCATATATTTATAATCGGAAATCGGGTATAGGCGAAATAAAGCTTATTATACATCGCGATAAGTTGTTGTTTCGCTATGAAATAAGAGAGGAGATTTTTCCGGGTAATATGGCTCCGCTTCGTAAACTTGCCGATCAATACCCGCGGTTTATTGTTATGGCGGAAAGAATTTCCAAGCAAGTGAAAGAGTCCTTGAGGAGTTTCCATATCAGCTTCATAGAATCGAAAAAGTCTTTTTTGACAAAATCCCGGTAAAAACAAGTCTCGGAATCAGAACAAGAACCATTTAACATACTCGTTGATCAGATAGCACTCAAAAAAACGCGGATGTAAATGCCGACATCTCCAAACTCGAAGCTGAAATCAACGCGAGTATATTTCTGCTCTACGCCTTAACAGAAACAGAGTCACAATTCATACTCGATGGTTCACCAAACCTCGAGCCGGCAATGCAAGTGGAAATAATGGGAAAATTCAATGCCTTATCATAATATTATTAATAATAACTTGACTTTTGATACTATATGTAGTATCATTGGGGAAATCAAATTATGAATTTTCAAAAAGCTCAAAAAACAGCAGAAAAATGGATTCAATCTAATCCTCAGGAATTGGAACCAACTGAAGTTGAATCAGTCTTGAAAGGATTAGAATTTAAGCTATTAGGAAAAAATTCAGATCATACTACATTCCGATGGCAGCATAAAAAAATCAGCTGCGATTATTTTTTGCACGGAATCATAAAAATATCTGTTAATCACAAAAAAAGTGCTAAATCAGCAGTTCTGATAGGAAGTGTAAAACCATTATTAAAAGCACTCAAAATATATTTCGAGAAGGAATGACAGCCGAAATGAAAAAAGATTTGTCGTATTATTTATCACTCCGGTACAAAACAAGTATTGAATTCGAACAATCCGATAATAAATATGTAGCTTGGCACCCGGAGTTAGGACGCGGTTCGTGTAACGGGATAGGTGTTTCACCGATTGAAGCAATTTCTGCTTTAGAAGAAGATTCAAAAGATTTCATCACTCTTTTATTCGAAACAGGACAGTCAATTCCGTTACCCGAGTCAACTGAAACCGAACTTCCCAGCGGTCAGTTTGTCCTGAGAATTCCCCGCACACTCCATAAAAAAATAAAAGAACTCTCAGAAAAAGAGAAAGTCAGTACCAATCAATATGTTGTATCAATTTTATCAGAGTTCGTTGGCGGTAATTCGGCATTTAATAAATTAGCACATAAGTTCAACCGGAATTTTCGTGCTCAACTTATCTCAGATTTTGAAAAATATCAGAAACCTGCAAATTTTTAATTTAACCGCCATTGCAACTCCTCAGCCGGTCTAACTGTTTATAAATTATATGGTTCAAACATTCGAAATTATTCAATTGATATGACACTGCTTGGTAGCGGAGAGTTTTGTCAAAACCAAATCGTAAAAGTCGGTTCGAACGCTTATGGCATACAGTGTCACTTTGAACTTACTCCCGAAATGTTTGAAGTTTGGATAAACGAAGATGAGGAGCTTTTACAATTAGATAAAAATGTTCTGCAAGAGAATTTCGAGGCTATCAAAACCGAGTATATAGGCGTTGGACGAAGATTAGTCCAAAACTTTTTAAAGATAGCCGGTTATTGAGAATTATTTCATCGGCTAACTTGATGTGCCTTTCCCTATAAACTCCCTTGCTTTGACCAAATTGCGCTTGCGCTTTTGTCAGGTAAGTGCCAAGCCCGTCATAACCGCGAATATTCTGCTTAAAAGAAAACCCAAATTAACAATTATTTCGATTCCATCGCCTCTTGCTTCGGGTAACGTATCCTTGTATATTGCTGACCAATCAATGAAGCAATGAAAGATGCTTTTATTTTCAATATGTCACCGAATGTCAAAGGGCATTCATCTAACTGCCCATCATCAATTCTGCTTTCAATCAAATGCGATATTAGATTTTCTACCCGCACCGGATCAGGAATATTTATAGATTTTACTGCCGATTCGCAGGAGTCCGCCAGCATCACTATTGCTGTTTCCTTGGTGTTTGGCTTTGGACCGGGATAACGATAATCGTCAATAACAACATTCTCTTCGCCATAAAGTGTTTTTGCTTTCTCGTAAAAGAATGTCATTACTGTTTTGCCGTGATGCATCGGTATAAAATCAATAATTTCGGCAGGGAGTTTATAAAACTTTGCAAGTTCAATTCCGCGCTTCACGTGCTCTCTTATTACACGCGTACTTTCAATCGGAGACAATTTATCGTGCATATTACCGCCGTCAACTTGATTTTCTACAAAATATTTTGCCGCGAGTATTTTACCGGTATCGTGATAATAGGCACCGACACGGGCAAGCAGAGAATTCGCGTGAATAGCAGCAGCTGCGCCTTCAGCCAAATTTCCAACGGCAATAGAATGATTAAATGTTCCCGGTGCTTTTGATGCCAAGTCGCGTAGCAGCGGCCTATCGAAATTTGACAGCTCAAGCAATGTTAAATCAGTGGTTATCTTAAATATCTTTTCAAAAAATATCAGCAAGCCATAAGTCAAAACCGGAGAGATGAGCGAATTAATTCCCGCGATACCAAGCTCAAGCAGTATTTTATCATACGATGCAAACCGTTCTAACCCAAAAGCAATAATGGTAACTGAATATCCTAACATTATATATAAAAATGATCTAAATATCTGCGTTCGGTTCTTTATATCTCGCACCGTGTAAACAGCGAGCGCGCCGGCAACAATATTCATTACCGCGTAGGTGTAATCATTTCCAATTAAACCGCCAATTGCAAGTGAAAATATAACTGTTGAATAGAACCCTACACGCGAATCAAAAATTATTGTTACAAGCATTGATGCTGTCGGCAGGAACACGAAAAAACGGGTCGCGGTACCTAAATGCAAGAAACTCTGCGCGTATGCAACCAAGCAAACCCACAAGAGCATAAGCGCGAAAAGCGCGAGAGTTAAATTGTTTCTAAATATTTTTTGCCGAAATAGAAACAAATAGATACCAAACAGTGTTACTAAAGTTAGAACGTGCAAAAATTTTCCGACAAACTGTAATAACAGGTTTATCTTCTCGGTCTTCTCTCCCTTTTTCAACCTGTACGACTCTATTTTCAACTTTGCATCAGGAGTAATACGGTCGTGCTTCCCGATAATTATCTCACCTTCGTTGACAATACCGGCGTATCGGGACACTCGTTCTTTCGCGGCATTGAGTTCATCTTTGGTTAGTTTTGCCTGAAATAAAACATTGGGAATTACTATACGCGCGGCATATTCGGTAACAAGTTTATCAGCTTGGCTTTTAAAGGATGGGTTATTTTTTAACTGCCGGTCACGCAGCTCTAATACCGTTATATATTTTTTCGCATCTTCAACAATCTCTACATTACCTTTTAACAGGACAAAACTATCTCTTTCTATCATCTTGCGCGAATCAAGCACCCCTGTCTGATACCATACAGTCAGTTTTTGAAGTGCTGTCTGCTTCAGCTCTTTAAGATAATCTTCCGGATGGCGCGGCGTATGCGCTTTAGCACGAATACTTTTTGCATAGAGAAAAGATTCAGCCGAAATGGAGAGATTATTTTCGCCGGATTCATTTTTTTCATTAATAGCTTTCTCAAGCTCATTGATTAATGAAAGATGAAACTGCTCTATTGAATCCTTAATAACTTGGGCAATGTTTTGCTCCATAATAAATACAGGGAGTGCTTCTTTTACTTTTTTTTCTACTTCCCTTTTGTATTCGTTTACATCTTTTAATACTTCAAATGTAAACTCGGCATTTAATTCATCGTCCATCCATACTGCACCCACTGATATTTCATTTTCAATAGATTCACCCCTCGGCATCAGCAAAACAATTAGCACAACCGTTGTAAAAAGAATAATAAATTTAACACGGATGCTGGAAACGAGCCACTCGGTTGTCATAATTTATGATTTTGCTTTTAAAACTTCTTCAAGAAATTCCGCGACACCATCTTGATTGTTATCTCGCTTGGTAATCAAATCTGCTTTGTCTTTCAAATCACCAACCGCGTGTTCGAGCGCGACTTTAACTGCATTTGTTTCAAATAGCGATATATCATTATACCAATCGCCTACCACGGCAGCTTCGCGAATATTTATCTTCAAGTGCTTCAATAGCCTATGTAATCCGGATGCTTTGGTTGAGCCTTTTTTTCTTATTTCGAGAAAATAAAGTCCTTCATTTGAAAGCGATTTTGAATAACTTGTCAGCAATCCCCAAGTATATGGAAAATTCATCATTTGCTTGATATATTTCAAATGATTTCGGATATCACTTATTAATAAAATCTCAAGTGTTTTATCAAGCAGATGATCATAATTTTCAACTTCCTCAAACCGCGCGCCAAACTTATCAATTAAATCAGGAACAACTGCATTATGTTCCGTGTAATAAATCGCTTCAGGCTGGCAAATTGCAAATTTCACTAAATACCGTTCTGCATAATCAATTACTTTTTGCACTTTCTTAATTGGCATATATGTTTCCGATATAACTTTCCCTTTCGGATATTCTTTGATGTAAGCACCATCCATAGAAATTATTGGAGCCTTTATGTCTAACTCATCCGCGTAAGCAGTGAGTGCAGAATGTAAACGCCCGCTTGCAAAAGTGAACATAACTCCCTTTTTTTCAAGCAATTTGATCAATCGAACGGATTCAGTTCCAATTTCACCTTCGTCATTGAGCAAGGTGCCGTCAAGATCGAAAACAATTATTTTCAATCTTCGCAATTCTTTTGTATCAAGCACGAATTACCATCCCCTTTTTTTAATATTTATAGTAATATTTATTTTCATTTAATATAATTTCCAATTTATAATTACACTATTTGGGTGAAAGTCACCTGTTATATTTGAATCGCTTTCTATGGCATTCATAACGCTATTCCCATCTTGCCGCGCTCGCGGGCGAGATGATATATATTTCCACTATAAGCCACAAAGCAAATCTACATAATTTTGTGCAATTGTCAGCTTCCGTTCTTCATTTATTTGGAAACAAATACTGTAGGCGCGGTCAAAGTATTTCCTGCTAAGTCCTGCTTTATATGGTGCCTTAACTGCTAACGCGCAAAACGATGTAAAGTTATTGCCTGTTAAGTCTAAATCAACTGCTAAATCAAAATTTAGCTTTCGCAATCGCAGTAGAAAGCCAAATTTTGGGTACATATCAAACAGCAAATCTGATCTGGAATATTCTTCATATTGAAGCCTGTTATCAATAGGAAACTTATACCGTGCTTCATTATTGAGCAATATAGTAATGCTTTTCCCTGTTTCAGCCAAACTTTTAACGCATTCCGCCACTTCATCTGCCGCTGCCGGATCAAGCGGGACTATTATCAATATTTTTTCACTTTTCGTGTAAATGCCTCGAAATGATCGGGGCTTCTTTTTCCCTCCCCAAAACAGATAGAGTATAAAATGATAGATTTGAAGGATATTATTGGTCATACCGCGATAATATCATTCAATAATTTGGTAAACTCTTCTTCACTCAGGATTGAAACTTTCAAATCAATTGCTTTTTGCAGTTTCGATCCCGCGTTCTCGCCGGCTATCACGTAATTGGTTTTCTTGCTGACAGAGGATGTTGCTTTTCCTCCCAATAACGAAATTTTTTCTTCTGCCTCGTCACGTGACAGTGTTTGCAGTGAACCCGTTAAAACAAAGGTTTTACCTGTAAAAAAATTATTCCTAATTTCGGCACGTTCACCTCTTGAAAAATTCACTCCTGACTCGCGCAGGCACCTGATTAAATCCCTGTTTTTTTCATCCGCTAAGAATGAAGATACACTCGCGCTGATGCTTTTCCCGATTTCATAAATATTTGTAATCTCTTCTTCAGCGGCTTGCATTAACGCGTCAATATCCGTGAACTGTTCAGCCAGTTTTCTCGCGGCACCCGCGCCAACAAATCTGATTCCCATCGCGAACAGCACTTTAGAAAACGGCTGTTCTTTACTCTTTTCTATTGCCTCTAAAAGATTATCAATGCTCTTTTGACCAAACCTCTCAAGTGTTGTCAGTTCATCCCTCTTATCTTTTAAAGAATAAATATCGGCAAACGTGCGCAAAAATCCTTTATCAACAAACTGATCTACAATTGCATCGCCAAGTCCCTCGATATCCATAGCACCGCGAGAGGCAAAATGAATCAGCTTTGCTTTAATTTGTTCCGGGCAGCTTGCATTTTGGCAATAGAGAGCCGCTTCATCTTCAGAACGGAAAACAGGCTCGCTGCAAGCAGGACAGATAACGGGCGGCTGAGTTGCCCGCGAATCTTCCGGACGCGCTTCCACGACAACTGAAACCACTTTCGGAATAACATCACCCCCTTTTTCTATCAACACCGTATCTCCCGCGCGTATATCTTTTCTCTGAATTTCATCAAGATTGTGCAGTGTTGCCCTGCTGATTGTACTTCCTGCAAGAAAAACAGGTGTCAGCTCGGCAACCGGGGTGATCGCGCCTGTCCGCCCAACTTGCCAAGTAATTTCCCGTAACAAAGTGCTTGCCTGCTTAGCTTTGAACTTAACAGCTGCCGCCCATCGAGGTGATTTAGCGATACTCCCTAATTGCCGCTGCCGCGATAGTTGATTCACCTTGACCACCGCACCGTCAATTTCAAACGGGAGACTATCTCGCTGCTCTTCAAACAACCTGCAGGCTTCGATTGCTTCTTGAATATTATTACATTTCTTAAATGCCGGATTTACTCTGAAACCTAACTTTTGCAATGCCTGTAAATTTTCTTCGTGGCTTTTGAAAGGAAGATTTGCGCCCAACAAATAATAAGTAAATATTTTTAACGGTCGTTGCGCGACTATCGCGGGGTCTTGCAGTTTCATAGTGCCGGAAGAAAAATTGCGCGGATTTACAAACGGTTTTTCATCCCTGCCGATTCGCTCTTCATTGAGCTTTTTAAAATCACCTGTTTCCATATAAATTTCACCGCGGACTTCAAAAGAATCAGCTCCAACTTCTGCAAGCAGTTTTTTATTTATGCTCAGTGGAATTGATCGTATGGTCTTTACATTCGCGGTAACATCCTCGCCCGTTTCGCCATCGCCGCGTGTTGCTCCTGTTACAAGCCTGCCGTGTTCATACCGCAATGACATTGAAAGCCCGTCAATTTTCTGCTCAACAATATATTCCACATCACCCTGTTCCAGCAATTCTTGAACGCGCCTGTCAAAATCAATTAATTCATCTTCATTATAGGTGTTGGCAAGACTAAGCATAGGAAATTGGTGTTTTACAGGCTGAAAATCTTTTGTTAAGTCTTTTCCAACACGCTGAGTAGGCGAATCCGGCATTACGAGTGCAGGGAACTCTGCTTCAAGAGCTTCCAATTCCTTCATAAGCATATCATATTCATAATCGCTTATTAATGGACGCGATAGAACATAATAGCAATGATCGTGCTCTTGTAGCACTTCGCTAAGTTCCGAAATTCGCTTAAAGGCTTCCGCTTTTGTCATCTTCCCAATTCAATTTTAGAACCCTCTTTCTTTTTGTCCCTCGCCGTGTTATTATTATCATCAGACGGCTTTGCCATAGAAAGCGTCCTCGTTGAATCTTTTGTAACTAACAAGCGAATAGGGTTATTACTATTTTTTTCAAATGCTAAATCTTTATTATTCAGCAGCAAGCGTAATGCCGGCGGGTTACCGATACTGACTATAAAATTTTTAGCTGCTTTATATTCTGCAGGGTCCGAGTTTTTATTAAAAGTGTTTTCGCTTGATTCCCCGATAATGCTGTCAGGAATAACACGCACCCAGCATAAATCGGAAAACTCCATCCGCAAAACAAGACTGTCGTCAGTCCGTATGAGTGTTTCTCGCGGATTTTCCTCATACCTCGACTTGCCGATTTCCTCCGGCGTTGTTGTGGCAGGACCTTCATACACGATTGTTTGGTTTAGGTTTGCGCGATAAACACCATAAGTAACTAAGACGATAATTAGGAAGGATATGCCTCCGAATATTAATATCCTCTTCTGCATTACATTTAAGCGGCGGCGTGTTTTTGGAGACTGTTCTTTTTGCTCTTCATAGCTTTTCACCAAAGTCGGCTGAGAAAATTGCGGCACATTTTCTTTCAATGGAGTTTTGTCATCTGCCGGTTGTCGCGGCTGCGCATCAGGATGGCGTATTTGCACTGTCGGTGCTGCTTCTGCTTCATCAATCGAACGCCCTTCACGCGCTAATACAAATTTCTTAGCATATAATTCTGCATTCAGATCGACCGCTTTCGCGTAACTCCGGATGAATGCTTTCAAATAAACATCAGGAAAGAAAGAGTAGTCACCGGCTTCCATCCGTTTCAAATATTTCAAATCCATCTTAATTGTCTTCGCGAGTATTTCCGGTGTCAGCTCCTTTTTTTCTCGGGCTTCTCGTAATTCATCAGAAAGCTTTTTTAACATAAGTAACCTATTTTTTCAGTTTGCAAGATTTATCCTATTAACTTTTTCGTCTCAATCGTGCTGCAAACGCTCCGTCAATTTTATGGACATTTGGATATGTCTGCACGCAGCCGTGCTTATCAAGTAATTCACTATGCACGTAGTCAGCACAGGATTCTAAATAAAAATCCGGTGTCTCTGCCAAGAATTTATGAATAACACCTGTTGTTTCCTCAGGCTCAATCGTGCACACGCTATATACAAGCACTCCTCCGTAATTAATCAGCGTTGCAGCGTGCAATAATAGTTTCAACTGCAATTCACTTAACTGCCGGATATCTAACAATTCTTTTTTCCATTTAATATCCGGTTTCTTGGCAAGCGTGCCAAAACCCGAACAAGGGGCATCAATTATTGCTGCATCAAACATCCCATCGTCAAATTCAAGTGCATCTTTAGCAATAGGTTTTACAATAGTAATACCGAGCCGCTCTAAATTTGATGTCAAAATTTTCAGCCGCGTGTCAAACCGGTCAACGGAAATTATCTCACCCTCATTATTCATTAAATTGGCTATATAAGCAGACTTGCCGCCGGGAGCAGAACACAAATCTAAAACTTTCATCCCCTGCTTTGGTGCCAGCACGCGGCACGCCAATCCGGCACTCTCATCTTGCACGGTAAAATATCCCTGCTGAAAATATGCCCATTGCAAAATATTTGCCTGCGAAACTATTTTGAAAAAACCGGGAATATATTTTCCTTCTTGAAATTTAATATTCACCGAATCAAAAAGCATTCTGCATTCTTCCGGCGATATTTTTCCTGTATTTAACCTAAGAGTGATACCTGCTTTCTCGTTATTTGCCTTCATCATCTCAACAGTAAACTCCTGCCCATACCGCGTAAGCCAGCGCTTCAACATCCACACGGGATGTGAATAATATGTTGAAAGGTAGGTGATAAGATTCACTTCAGGGTCAGGATATCTCAAGGCTGCTTTATTCCTGATTATATTCCGGAGAATAGCATTCGAAATATCGGCTGATTTTTGCCCGTGTAATCTTTTCACAAATTCTACCGCTTCATTCACCGCTGCATATTCCGGAACTTTATCGAGAAACAAAATTTGGTATAGCGCGACACGCAGCGCGTTTTTCAGTATAGGAATTGCTTTTGAGAATTGACCTTTATAGAAGCCGCTAAGTATCCAGTCTAATCTGCCCTGCCACCTGATTACTCCGTGTACTATTTCATAAAGCAATGCTCTATCTTGAACAGAAATTTCAAGAAAACGCAATTCATAATCAAGCAATTTCTCGAGGTACGAATCTGTTCGTTCAACACGAATGAGAATTTTTATTGCAGTACCCCTTATACCCGCGTATAAATCCTTTACAGGGCGTGCTGTAACAGTTAAATTATTAGTCTGCTCATCGGCAATTTGTTCGTTATAGCTGCTCACTGTTCATCGTTTCAAAGATATAATAAAATAACCGCGCTTCGCACTCGCTCATTACTAAAGACCTTCGCCCAAGCACCCGCCTCGCTGTTTCTATTGCTTTTTCGGGCAGATATGTTTCTATCCCTTCGCTTCCGCCCCACGAGAATGAAGGAATAAATTTGGGAGGAAATCCGCCGCCATATATGTTTGATGAAAAGCCGACTACTGTTCCTGTATTAAACATTGTATTGATTGCCGATTTGGAATGATCGCCCATTATAAGTCCAAGGAACTGAAGACCGGTGTCAATTTCCTGCCCGTTCAATGCAACGCGAACCGTGCTGTAATTGTTTTTTAAATCACTCGAATTTGTATCCGCGCCGAGGTTAACCCAGCTGCCCAATATCGAGTGTCCTAAGAAACCGCTATGTTGTTTGTTTGAATAGGAATGAATTATTGAACACTCAACTTCACCGCCAACTTTGCAGACTTTGCCAATTGATGTATTATCATAAATCCACGCGAAACTTTTTACTTGGGCGGATTCACCAATATAGACAGGACCTTCAATAACGCAATTCGGAAAAATATGCGCATTTTTATCTACCACCACCGGACCGCCGCTGGCATCAATCACCGTTCCCGGCTTGACGCGTGCCCCTTCAGCAATAAAAATATTGTCTCTTTCAATCAAATGAACACCATCATATATGATTCCCTTGATTGAACTCTCGTGATTTGTCAAATGATTTAGAACAAAATACTCCGTGTCTTTCAACAGCTCCTGCGGATTATAGCGGATTAAATCCCACGCGTAATTCAGCAGCGTACAATCAACAGATACAGATTTACAATCACCAAAAGATTGAAGAGATATTGCAGAGAGCAGTCGATCTTTAAAAGCAAGAAGTTTGCTGCCCCGCAAGAAAGCCGCGGCAACTGATCGTCCATTAATAAAAACCGTATTATCTTTTTCCGCCTGAATAATATCAATAAAATTTTTGTCGGCAAGAACTCTGCCGTTTATAAACAGACAGGCATCTGTCGAAACAGTATTGACAGACAGCCCCGGGTTTACCTGTTTGCAAATCACTGCAAGCTCGGGACGAGTGTGAAGGGATACTTCAATTCCCGGGAAAAATCTTTCAATTTTTTCGCGGAGCGTGTTGATACCGCACATCAACTCAAATACGGGACGGCTATACGTCATCGGGTTGAGGAGATGCAGCTGATCATCTTCAAAAATACAGATTTCCATACAGACTATGTGCTTCGTGCCGCGTTATAAAATAAGTGTACAAAAAAAGCTATCCAAAACAGAATAGCTTTTCCTGTAATAAAAAACAGTGAAGAAATTACGTTGTTGCCGGGCGAGCGTATTTCTTGTTAAATTTCTCAACACGGCCTGCCGAATCAAGTAGTTTCTGCTTCCCTGTAAAGAAAGGGTGAGACCCGCTGGAAATTTCGAGACGCACTAACGGATACGTAACACCGTCTTCCCATTGGATAGTTTCGGTTGTTTTTATTGTCGAACGCGACAAAATAGCAAACTCACACGAGAAGTCTTTAAAGACAACCGCGCGATATCGAGGATGAATTCCTTGTTTCATAATAATCCTGACTCTTTTTCCTAATCTAAAATTTTAGCATATAAATATAAAGTATTATGACATTTTTTCAAAACCATAAAACAATTATTATATCCGCTCGCCGCTTGTCAAAAACCATCTTTCCATCGCTATAAACTATAGACCAAACACTCCATCGCCATTATTGAAGTAACAGAAAACACGCGCTCAGATGCGGCAAAGCAAATACAATTGTTTTCTGCAGGGATATCAATCATGCCGAGCGTATGTGTTTTGCTCTCGCGAATGCCGATCTCGCTGCCAAGAACAGTAAATATTTTATGCACTTATGTTGCGCGAAGATATAATAAATGATTAGATTTGGAGAAACAATCTGCAATGGTTAGTGATGACAGAAAATAAGATTTCATAATGCCGATTAAGACAAATAGAAAAGCGGTAGAGTTTGGGAAAATGGAAAACTCTACAAACTTCATAATTTTTTCATTTCGCGTAATATGACATATTCAGCAAAGATATTGATTATAGATGATGAACCGGATATGCTCTCCGGTTTCGCGGCAATTCTTGAAGCACTCGGGCATACTCCCCATCCGGCTATTAGCGCGCCTGCTGCTTATGAATTTCTTTTGCAAAATGAATTTGATATTATTTTCTCTGACCTCCAAATGCCGGAATTGAACGGTATGCAGTTTCTTGAAAAGGCACGGAAAATCGCTCCCGATACACCAATTGTAATTTTCACTGCCTATGGTACAATCGAGCGTGCTGTTGATGCAATGAAAAACGGGGCTTATGATTTTATTGAAAAACCGATTAATACCGACCGGTTAAGGAATGTTCTTTCTAAAAGTTTAGCGCAGCGGAAACTATATAAAGAACGCGGTGTGCTTATGAATGAAAGTCCAAACCGGTATGGAATAGAGAATATTATAGGGAAAAGTAAAGCAATTGAGAAGGTATTCGATATTGTAAAGCAGGTGGCAGATTCAGAGGCAAATGTGCTTATTACCGGCGAAAGCGGTACCGGAAAAGAATTAATTGCCCGCTGCATTCACGTGCTTAGTGCCAAAAGGAACAAACCTTTTGTTCCGGTTAATTGCGGGGCATTACCGGAACAGCTTTTTGAATCTGAAATTTTCGGTTATGAAAAAGGAGCTTTTACCGGGGCTAACCGTAAGAAAATAGGTTTACTTGAGTATGCTGACGGGGGAGTATTTTTCCTTGATGAAGTCTGCGAATTACCCCTGACAATGCAGGTTAAGATGCTGCGGGTAATGCAGGATAAAAACTTGCGAAGGCTTGGCGGAAATGAACTTATCCACGTCAATACAAGGATACTATCTGCCACCAACCGTAATATAAGCTGGTTTGTTGAGACTGAAAAAATGAGAAATGATTTTTTTTACCGTATCAATGTAATTAATATTCATCTGCCGCCTCTTAGGGAGCGTGAAAATGATATCCTATTATTGGCTGAATTTTTTCTTGAACGCGCGTTAAAAACTTCATTAAAAGATATCAGAGGTTTCTCTCCCGAAGTGATTGATAAGTTAATTAGGTTTTCTTGGCCCGGAAATGTCCGCCAGTTAGAGAATGTTATTGAGAGGGCAGTAATCCTGACAAACGACAGGATAATAACTATTGCCGATCTTCCGGTATATCTTAATGAAGAAACAGCACCTGTTTCTGAAAACAAATCCTCTCAGGTATCCCTTCAAGAGGCAAAACATAAATTAACCGCGGATATTGAAAAAAAGGTTCTTCAATCCTTATTAGAAAAACACCGCGGCAATATTACGCGTGTCGCGGAAGAGGCAGGAATGACCCGAAGAAATGCCCACCGCCTGATTAAACTTCATCAAATCAATCCGGATACCTGGCGGCAGGGTTAATTTTTTCCATTTCATAGAAGAATGGCAAAAGGCTGCTTTTTTGTTTTTCCCGTGAAGAGGAAAGAGTATTTTCAGCAGGCTCTCGAACTAAACGTCATAGTGTCCATTATTTTTTCACATCCACTTTTTCTTCCTGAACACATACAGCATTAGTACTACTGTTGCTGCCATCAACCCTATTACTATCGGGTAAGTTATGTCTGCCTGATTCTCCGGCATTTTCAGGTTCATTCCATAATAGCCGGTGATAAAACTTAGAGGTATGAATATTGTAGTGATTATTGTAAGTACTTTCATTATTTCATTCAACCGCTGGCTCAAATTGGAGAGATATAAATCCTGCAAACTCGTCAGCATTTCACGATTAATATCAATGGTTTCAAGTGTCTGCATTGCTCTGTTATATAAATCACGCAAATACATCTTAGTTTCTTTTTGGAAAGGTGAGTCATCGATACTGTCAAAATCGTGTAATATATCGCGCAGCGGATAGACCGCGCGCCTTATAACCAGCAATCCGTCACGAATTGAATGAAGCTGCGCGGCAACCTTTCTGCCTTCTTTCACGGCAAATAGCTCATCTTCAAAATCATCAATTCCATCGCCAATTTTTTCTAATGTACGAGCATAGCATTCAATCACCGCGTCGAGCAGTTCATAGCAGAGAAAATCAATATGCGCCTGCCGTGATTTGGATTTACCGTTTTTCAAGCGTTGACGTACCTTGCCAAACACATCTCCTTCCTTTCCCTCTTGCACCGTGATAATAAACTTCTTACCCATAATAATCGCGACTTGCTCGGTTATCAATTCAGGAGAATTTTCCTTTTCCCACACCATCCTCAAATTGAACATAAAACAATCATCAAGATATTTCAGGTCAGGACGTTCTTTATCGGCAACCGCGAGATTCTCCATCAGATATTCGGGCACTTGCAACGCGTGCATTACCGTTTTCAATTCATCAGATACTGCTCCTCCCTCCGCGTTTACCCATATAAACCGGTTGTTTGCAGTATGTTCGGTCAACTTGTCTATGACCGCGTTATCATAGTAAACCAAATCTGTTTTGTTATAACAAATTGCGGAGAGTTCGTTCATAGTATTCTAAAAAATAATGGTTAGTTGTTAATGGTTAATTATCAATGGTTAGTTTACAATTAATAATTATTATTCAAACGGTAATGTTGCATCATCAGGAATATAGTCAAGATTTTTTGTTGCGGTTTTAAAAGCTTCTTTTCTGTACGGTAAAGCAATTCCTCTGCCGTCCAGTAAATCCTCAACCGTTAAAATCTGTATTTTATCGTATCTACCCGGGTAACTTTCACTCTCGAAATAACCTGCTTGTTTTGCTTCCTTTCGCATTTCATTTCCGGCTTGTTCCTCGAAGCAGACAAACACGCCTAATTCAGCTTTGCGTTTATCTACTACCTGAATGAACTCACGCATATTTTTAACACCAACTTTACCGCTTTTTACCTCAATTAGAATATTGCCTTTTTTATCTTGAGTTAAATAAAAAGGTAAATACCCGTCAAAACCGCCGTCTCCGGATTTTTTAGCATTGGAAACACCGCCAAGCATTACTTCAATGATCCAGTCTTGAAATCTAAATCTACCGTTATCAGATTCTCTGCCAACATTTTCGCACCTGCAAGATCAACAGGGAATCCAGAAACTTGGATACTCTCACGAATCACTTTTGCTCTTGGTCCCTGATAAGGATTAGTAAGTCTGTCTAATATTAGTTTTATAGCTAAATGAGAAATGTCAACGCCTATCCAATTTCTTTTTAGTCTTTGCGCTACAGCAATAGTGGTTCCGCAGCCGCAAAAGAAATCAGCAACTAAATCTCCTTCATTAGAACTGGCTTTAATAATTATTTCTAACAAATCCTCCGGTTTTTGAGTAGGATAGCCAAGGCGTTCTTTTGCCTGAGAATTAATTACTGCAATATCCCATACATCATCTATAGGTCGGCCGATGGAATCTTCATCGGTCATCCGCGTAATAAGCCTAATATCTCCTTCAAATTCAACTTTGCTTTTTTTCCCTTTCCATCTTTTTATAGTTCCTTCGGATAACTTCCCTAGTTGAGTATTAAAAATATTCAAGCCGTGTTCTCTGGAATAGAATAATATTACATCGTGCATCCTTTGATAATTTTTTTGAACAGCAGGCCAACGCTTATAGTGCCATATAATTTCATTACGAAATCTTTTTGTCCCAAAAACCAAATCACAAATTATCTTCAAATAGTGACTCATTGTCGGGTCGCAATGAAGATAAAAACTACCAGTGTTCTTTAATACTTTATGAATATAGTAAATTCGAATTGCCATTGTTGTCAGGTATGAAACAGCACTCTTGGAAACACGAATATTATCTAACGTAGTTAGGAAATTATATAAATCAAGGTCAAGATATTGAATTTCACTAAGGGTATCCAAGTATGAAACATTACTCCAAGTATCCGAAAAGGCTTCTTTTTGGGCTTTGGTGTCTTTCATATCCACTGATTCAAATAATATATTATAATCCCTCTTGGAGTTAAACGGCGGGTCAATATAAACAAGGTCGATAAAACCTTCAGGGTGCGCCTTATGTAAATCTTTTAATACTTTTAAACAATCGGAGAAATATAGCTTATTCATTTTTATTAATGGTAAATGGTAAATTATTAATGATTAATTGTTAGATAATTAACTATTAACAATTAAAAATTATTATTCAAACGGTAATGTTGCATCATCAGGAATATAGTCAAGATTTTTTGTTGCCGTCTTGAACGCCTCCTGTCTGTAAGGCAAAGCAATGCCTTTACCCTCCAATAAATCCTCAACAGTCAAAAC
>CAIYTF010000092.1 GCA_903929035.1 uncultured Ignavibacteriales bacterium | reverse complement strand
GAGTTGAAGTATATCAAAAAAGAAAACGCCGGCAAACTTGATGAAGTAAGAAATGCCGGAATTGAACAGGTGAAAGGGTATTTGGCATCAGAAGAGATAAAAGCAATATCCAACCTGAGAGCTTGGCTTATAATCTTCACGGGTGATGTTTGTTCGGAATGTCAGGAGATTACTTTATGATTTGGCGTAAACGAAACAGGCAAATCTTTGGCGTGTTTTATCTAAACGGTTATCGAGTTCTTGGTAGTTAACTGCCATTTAAATTTTGCATTTGAATTTTTTCTGCATTTCTGCCAAGCATCGGTTTCTTTTTCTATCTTTCGCGTAACGTTAGTTATTAATTGTTAATTATTAATGGTAAATTGTTAATGGTAAATTTTAAAATGTATAATAAACTGAATGTTACGCGATATTATCAAACCAATAACTTGTTTTCTGTTTATCTTGTTTTTTATCGGTTTGGTATAAGAATAGATAACCTCTATTTAGTCTTAACAATTTACCATTAGCCATTTACAATTAAAAAGAAAGGTTTAGTTATGAATTACTTAGTTCTCTTACGTCACGGCGAATCACAATGGAATTTAGAAAATAGATTTACCGGATGGGTGGATGTTGATCTTTCCCCAAAAGGTGAAGAAGAAGCGAAGAGGGCGGGTACTGTCCTCAAAAAAGAAAATTTTTATTTCGATTTATTGTTTACATCTGTTCTCAAGCGCGCAATTCGCACGGCGGATTTGGCTTGCGGAGTTGCCGGATATAATCTTCCCGTTGAAAGGCATCTGGCATTAAATGAACGCCACTATGGTGCTTTGCAGGGATTAAATAAAAAAGAAACTGCCGAGAAATATGGCGATGATCAAGTTCATATATGGAGACGCAGTTATGATGTACCGCCTCCTGCAGATAGAACCGAATTAAACCCTGATGGTGTCAGCGAAAGTTTGGAAAATACCGCGGCAAGAACTATTCCTTATTATAAGGAAAAAATTGAGCCTTACGTTTTGCAGAACAAGAATATTCTAATTGTTGCTCACGGTAACAGTCTTCGCTCTCTCGTGATGTTTCTTGATAATCTTACCAAAGAAGAAGTTCTCGAATTGAATATACCAACGGGAACACCCTTGGTTTATGAAATGGAAGACGGTCTCGTCCTTAAAAAATACTATTTGTAAAAAATGAAATCTTTTATTCACGGCTTCCTTAACAATGATGAATTGTCCCGAATTTCTCTCGCCATAGAAAATGCGGAGAAAAAGACTTCCGGCGAGATTGTTGTTTCAATAAAAGGAAAACGCGGACTTTTTCAAACAGGAAAGACCATACGTCAGCTCGCGGAGGCTGAATTTAAGAGATTGAGAATGGGAAATACCCGTGATAAAACGGGTATTCTTCTCTATATCGTGTATAAAAGCCGTGAATTTATTGTTTTGGCGGATATTGGTATTCACAGCATCACGGGCGAATCCGCTTGGGAAAATTTACGTGATTTGATAAAAGATCATTTTAAGAAAGGTGAATTTTCAGGGGGAATTATATCTGCAGTGAACCAAATGGGGGAAATACTTACCCTTCACTTCCCGATTCTTCCCGGTGATACTAACGAACTTTCCAATAAAGTAATTATTCGTCTATAGCTGTAACTTATATGAGGTGAATATCATTGGATAAACAAAATTTAACATATTCTGAGATGCTTAATTATTTCTTTGGCAATAAAGTCGAATTAGAAAGCGATGTGAAATATTATTATCCTGAAATTGAAGAGCAAAAACAAAACCTAAAAAGAACAAATAAAAGAATAATAAAGAACTTATATAATATCGACAGTTTTTTACAGGATAGAACCAAATCGAATTTGGACAGGATAAATTCAGAGTATTTTTTTCCCGAAGATAAAACATTGGATATTCTGAACAGTCTCTTTAGAGTGAAAAATTTATTATTCTTGGAATTAAAGCGGGGGTTTTTACAAAATGCCAAACTCGAGTACTTTCTTTTCGATTATATAGCATATTCAAAAAACGTGATACTGCTTATGAATGTATCGTATGATAGGTATGAAGGCAGTATTGATGACTTAGTAATTGGGCTGAAATTATTCAGAGAATCTTTCCCTGAATTTAGCGGTTTCTGTGTACACGGGGCATATAGCAGCGAACGATTTGCAAAATCGGAGATTGCAGCTGCAAACGAGTTAGGGATATACCTGATAAAGAAAAGAGGAGATACATATATATTAAAAAATTCAAAGAAGTTCTCGCCGACAGATTGGTGAAGCAGTAACTATAACATAACATTTTCACATCCAATAAATCAGCCAGTAAAGTAACGGAAGAATAATTACCAACCTTCCGACATAAACACCGATCACCGGATGATTATCCTTAACTCTGTTCCAAACAATACTCATATCTTGAACTATCAATATCATTAAACCGGTTGCCAGCGTGCATTCATAAGGGTTCAAGGAATTTTGCACTATCTGATGCAAGCTGCGATTTGCCCATAGGTTTTTATAAATTATCATTAAATGAATCCAGTATATCTGTAATGAGAATTTACTTACATCCATTAGAGTTGATTTTGAGAAATCAAATTTTTGACTAATGAACCAGCATAGATAGAAAATAACAACTACATACCCAACCCGAGCCATCAGAAAGAAAAAATTGGGCTGCGGGACCTCAATAAATATTGGCGAAGAACTCGTGAACAGTAAGTGCCCGAGAATAATAGCAATAAAGCCGCCCAAACCGATGGAATTGAAATATTTACTTGTTCTGCCGGCATCCGCTTTTACTTCTCTAAAGAAGGCCGCTATTGCCCCGCCTGCAAAAATAAACGTGAGCCACGGGAATAACGGGAAGAGTGAACCGCCTTTTAGATTAAAGTAGTTAGCGATTCCCCACGGTAAAAATGTGTGAAAATTTATTGAATATACCCAAGGCGAAATGATTCCGGTAATAACAGCAATGGAAACCATCAGCCATTTTAAGAAGTTATTGGAAATTGCGGCTAACCGAAAACTAAAAAGAACAAGTAAACCTATCGCGATAGTATGAAGGACATCCACTTTAAAAAAGTCCGCCCAGCTTTCAGGAGAGAAATAATAAACCATATTCTTCAGGGTATAAAGATTCCACCGCATACTATAACCAACTAAGAGAATCATTAATATTCTGCCTAATTGCTTCCAAAATACCGATTTGAATTTACGGTACTCGTCAATTTTTTTTTCTGTAGTGAGAATAAAAACAAAACCTGTAATGAACAAAAATGACGGAGCAACAAGCCCGTTAATGAAGTTGAGGTGCCTGAACCAGTCGGTTGTCCGCAATGCAGGCTGCATAAAAGCATTAAACACGTGCACTTCAATCATTACCAGAATGACGATTGCCCTGTGCAAATCAATAAATTGTAATCGTTCACGCATAAGAGACCATTTAGCTGTTTGGTATATATTATTTTGTTACTATTAGTTGGTAAATATATAAACCATCGCGAGTATAACTTGTTGTCGGTTTGGTATTATCTTTATACTTTTGTTAGCGGACTTCACGGCACAAGCTAAGACAACAAAGATTTTTATTTAATTTTGCCGGTATTTCTTAACAGGATAAAGTTATTATTTAACGATCATATAGCGTAAACGGGAAAAAGTGTTTTCCCTGAATTAGTTAAATCGTTTTCCGCCAAGTTGATTCACGATGAAATCAGTGTATGCATCATCCGATGGCGGATGTGCATTATGAGCTGAACTATCAGTTGAAGAAATGTTTATGCTTTGTGATTTCAAGTCCTTATCAACGGAGATTTTAATAGATACTTTACGTTTGAAAAATTTCTCGAAATGTTCGGCAATAAGTTTCTCGCCGGAAACAATCATTTCTAAAGTTTCCGCATCCGAATAAGAAATAAACAACGTGTTTTGTTCAAAGGAAGCAGGCTGGGCGTATTGAATTGTTCCAGAAAATGTCATTCGTCTGGCAGTTAAAAGAGCTTTTGTGAAAGCTTCCCAATTTGCCTTAATCATTTCTAATGATAACTCGGCAGAAGCACTTTCTATTGTCTGTTTATTGCTTTCCGGAGCAGGCGTGAGTTTATCAGATTCTTTTTGTATTCCTGTTACAGGTGCTTGTTGATTATGTTCCGGTACTATCGGGTGCGGAGTTGTTGCTGGCGATGTAGTATTAACAGGATTAGGTTTCTGTATTTGCGGTGCAGCCGGATGAGGGTGGGGAGTGGTATGACGAACCTCGGGAACATTCCCGCTTTGCACGCTGCTCATCAATTTTGAAATAGTGAGGGAGCTTTCAAAGCCGATCAATTGCGAGAGTGAAATTTCAAGTTTAATCCGTTGATTTTGTGAATACTTAAGTTCAGTTTTAACTTTGGACAAAAAGGTTACTAACCGTAATAAATCGCTTTGATTGAAAGTATTATTTAGCTTTTGATACAGAGGTCTGAAATCATCTGCCACTTCAAGCAGTTCCGGAGTACCCGTTGCTGCCACTAACATAATATTTCTAATGTGTTCGATTAATCTATCAATAAAATCCTCATAGTTCCATCCATTGGAATAAAGAACATTAGTTATTCGAAAAGCCTCTGCATAGTTTTTGTCCATAACGGCATTAGTAACGGCAAAAAGCAGTTCATCATCAATAACATTGAGCAGTTGAGTCACTTGTTCATATACCACTGTTTTTCCGGAAAATGCAACCACCTGATCGAAATAACTTTCGGCATCCCTCAGTGCCCCATCGGCTTTTCTGCCGATAAGCATTAATGTTTTGTCCTCGATCGAAATTCCCTGGTCGTCTGCAATCATTCGGAGTTGTGTCCTGATTGTTTCAATAGAAATTCTCCTGAAGTCATATCGCTGGCATCTGGAAAGAATAGTCAAGGGCACTTTGTGTACATCTGTTGTTGCAAAGATAAAAACTGTATTCTCAGGCGGTTCTTCAAGCGATTTAAGCAGAGCGTTAAAAGAATCTTTCGTGAGCATATGCACTTCATCTATTATATAGATTTTATACATTGCTTTGCTTGGCGGATATCGGAGAGAATCTATGATTGCTCTGACATCATCAATGCCGCGGTTCGAAGCGGCATCCATTTCCACGACATCTATTAAATTGCCATCTAATATTTGAATGCAAGATTCACACTCGTTACAAGGTTCGAAATTTACGGAATGGAGACAATTAATTGATTTTGCAAGGATACGTGCTGTGGTTGTTTTTCCCACGCCGCGAGGACCGGTAAATAAATACGCGTGAGCTACCCGCTGCAACTGAATGGCGTTTTTTAATGTTTTGGTAACGTGTTCCTGCCCGACAACATCATCAAATCGCTGAGGACGATACTTCCTTGCACTTACAACAAAGGATGCTGAATCTTGAATGTTACTATTATGCATAATGTTTGTATTTTTTTTGCAAATTAGGAAAAATTCATAGGCTGAAACCTAAAAATCTAAAATAAATTTAAGTCTGGCGATTATAACTGCTTAAATTATAGTAGGTTAATAAAGAATGTAAGCAAATAAAAGAATCACTTTACAGATGAAAAATAACAAAAGAAAACGAAAGATCAAAGATAAGAGAATTAATATTTTGAATATAATATAGGCTTTCCTGAAAAAGTCAAAAG